>CAYYEN010000296.1:0-4646 GCA_964470795.1 uncultured Spirochaetaceae bacterium
TTCTCGTTAAGTCGGTCGAGCGCATTAACAACAGAAAGCACGTTTCCCGCATTATATTTGACCACTGTTACCATTAAAGTACTCCTTTAGTAGAGGGAAGAGCATCACAGCCTGGAATCCTTTTTACCGCCATCTTTATAGAGCGCGCAAAGGCCTTAAATAAAGCTTCCACTTGGTGATGAGTATTGCCAGCAGTAACACTCATATATAAGTTACACTTTGCTGCATTTGAAAAAGATTTAAAGAAGTGGGCGAACATTTCAGTTGGAAAGCCCCCTACTTCGTTTCGTTTGAAGTCACAATCAAAGATAAATTCAGGGCGTCCTGAAAAGTCTAAACAGACAGTTGCAACTACATCATCCATTATTAGCATATCGCTGCCATATCGTTTGATACCCCGCTTATCGCCTAGGGCTTTATCAAAAGCTTGACCTAAGGTGATAGCTAAATCTTCAACGGTATGATGTTCATCAACGAATAAATCACCAACAACATGAGAGTGGATATCACAATAACTATGCTTTACTAATTGGTCCAACATATGATCAAAAAAGCCAATATCAGTATGGATATGTCCGCTTCCGCTTCCATCTAAATTAAGCGATAACTCAATTTTTGTCTCTTTTGTCTCACGCTTTATTTCAGCAGTCCGTTCTTTTAGGTTATTAGGAAGAAACACTTCTTCAATTTGCTTCCAAGAAGTAAAGGATAAAAAGGACCATGAACCAAGCGGTTTATCAGAAATAACATAGCTTTGACCTTTATCATAAGGGGCTAAGATATATTCTGCTAGGAGTTTTTCATCAAACTCTGGAGTAAAACTAATTATGACCTTTTCAAAGACAAAGCCTTGCGCTCTTAAGGTATTTAATAGATAAGATTCTATCTCATCATAAAAAGGCCTCGAAAACTCTGGCGTTCCCACTTTATCAACCGCGCCGTAAAGCACAAAACTGTAATCAGTATTATCTCTTAAGGCTTTCAAAGTGTTGAAAACATTTGGGCGAAAGACCATAAAGGAAGTGGTTTTAATATCCTCAACTATAGTATTCAAATTACAAAAGATTACAGATTTATTTATCCCTACTCCCATACATACTCCTCAAGCGCTCTTAAAAGCTTATTATTTTCTTCAACACTCCCAACAGTAATACGTAAACAGTTCTCACAGTTGTATTCACGACTTCTGTTTCTCACAATAATCTGTTTTTCCTGAAGATATTTATATACTTTATCAGCTTCAAGCACTTTACACAGTAAAAAGTTAGCTTGAGAGGGGTAGATGGTTGTTATTCCCTCTAACAACTCTAAAGCTTTTCTCAGTCGCTCTCGTTCCTTTATGGTATTCTCACATTCTTTAAAAACTTCCTCGTAGTTAGATAAGGCTTTTAGCGCAATATCAGCGCTGGGTGTTGGAATATTGTAAGGATACTTAACATCAATCATCTTCTTTTGAAGAGTCTCATTCATTACCCCAATTCCAATTCGCGCTCCGGCTAGAGCCCAACATTTAGAAAGAGTTCTTAGCACTACTAAGTTAGGGTACTTATCTAACAATGTTACCGCAGATTTAGTTTTGGCAAATTCAAAGTACGCTTCATCGACAACTGTAATTGCTTTATTTGCTTTTAAGATTCTCTCAATTTCATCTAATCCTTGTACATTAGATGTTGGATTATTAGGAGAACAAATAAAGAGAAGTTTAGGACTTTGTTCTTTAATTGTTTTTATAACTTCATCAGTATCCATTGAAAAATCTATTTTAAGTGGAACTGAAATAATCTTTACATCATTGATGGCAGCAAAAACTGAGTAGGCACCATAAGTTGGTGGCATTAGTAAGACTTTATCCTCTTTTGGGTAACAAAAGATTCTAAAAAGCAAATCGATAATTTCATCAGAACCATTTCCGATTACTGTATTTTTAAAAGGAAGGTGTAAAACTTCTTCCACTGCTTTTCTTAGCATAGTATTTCTGGGATCGGGATAGCGGTTGATGTTCTTTTGTCCACAATACTCTCTCCACGATTCATTTGCATCTAAATAAACTTCTGCCTCGCCTTCAAATTCATCTCTAGCACACCTATAAGGAGAAAGGGCAGCAATATTTGTTCTCATTAATTTATTCATTACATCTTACCTTCATTGCTAAAGCATGGGAAGAAAGTCCTTCTGCTTTTGCCATCGTAATGACTGTAGAGGACAACGCTTGAGCCGCTTTTAGGCTTAGACGTTGACAAGTAATCTTTTTAATAAAAGAATCTAGTGAAACTCCACTACAAGAATTTGCCCATCCAGAGGTTGGAAGCGTGTGGTTAGTGCCAGAAGCATAATCTCCTGCAGCTTCAGGAGAATATTGGCCTAAAAAGACCGAACCCGCATTCTCAACTCCTTCTAGGAGGATATCACAATCGATGGTGTTTAAGATTAAGTGCTCTGGAGCATAGGAGTTTATAACTTCTAACGCTTCAGTATTATTTTTAACTATTATTGCAGAGGAGGAAGTTAAGGATGGAATGACAAACTCTTGCCTATCTAGTGCTGATAAAGCCTTAGCAAGAGCGTCATCTACATTAGCTAGAATCGCTTTCCCTTCTTCCTTAGTTTCGGCCTTTACTACCAATACAACTTGGCTATCTTTTCCATGTTCTGCTTGAGAGAGTAAATCGGTTGCCACAAACATTGGGTTTGCACTTTTATCTGCAACCACCATAACTTCACTAGGGCCAGCAATCATGTCAATGGCAGTATGATCAGATACGAGCGATTTTGCTAAGGCAACAAAGCGATTTCCCGGTCCAAAGATTTTATCCACCTTCTTTACTGACTCTGTACCAAAACTCAAGGCGGCTATTGCTTGAGAACCACCACATTTTAATACCTTATCAACTCCAGCTCTTTTTGCCGCATATAAAATAGATGGAGCAATTTTGTTGTTCTTAGCAGGAGTTGCTAATATGATTTCTTTACATTGTGCAATCTTTGCGGGGATGGCAAGCATTAAGATTGTCGAAAATAGTGGAGCTGTACCACCTGGAATATAAAGACCAACAGAATTTATTGGTACTATTTTGCGCCAGCAATTACACCCCTCAAGGGTTTCAACCCTCTCGCCTTTAGGTAACTGTGCTTTATGGAAAGCATAAATATTACGATAAGCTTCCTCGATCGCTACCTTTAAAGCTTCATCCACACTGTTTTCTGCCTCTTTAAACTCTTCCTCGCTTACATAAAAGTTATCTTTAAGATCTGTGTTATCGAATTGTTTGGCATAAGATATTAAAGCTTCATCTTTGTCCTTTTTAACGTTTTTAATAATTGTCTCAACCGTCTCCTTGATATCTGAGAGGTTAAAATCCGGTCGTTTACACAGAGCTGTTAAATTATCTGCAGTTAAGGTTTCATATACTTTCCAATACATATTCTACTCCGTCATCTTTTCGATGTTCATTACCAAAATACCCTCAGCATCTAAGTCTCTTAAACTTTCAAAGACTTCCCAAAACCTATCTTCACTGACAACAGATTGCACACTTACCCACTCTGGGTCTAAAAGTGGGGTAACGGTCGGGGACTTCATACCACCAACAATCTTTGCAACTTTTTCAAGGTGAGTCTTTGGTAAGTTAAATAAAATATACTTTTGTTTCTTAGCAAGATTTACTGCATCCATACGAACAAGTAAACGCTCTAAGATAGCTGTCTTTTCTGCATCCTTTCTAAGCTCAGGGCTTGCGATCATAATTGCTGAGGAGTAATAAACAGGTTCCACTTCTTTTAAACCATTCATTTTAAGAGTAGTTCCGGTACTTACTAGATCACAAATACAATCAGCAACTCCAATTTGTGGAGTTATCTCAACAGAACCTGAGACTTCTACAAAGGTAGCTTTAACACCATTTTCTTTTAATATCTTCGATAGGATATTAGGATAAGAGGTAGCTATACGTTTTCCTTCTAAACTCTGTAAGCCTTCATAATTAAAATCAAGTGGAACTGCAATAGACAAACGACAAGATGCAAATCCTAAATCACGAATTACTTCAAGATTAAAGCCCTTTTCATCCGCTTCATTCTTTCCCACAATTCCTATATCAGCAATACCATCTTTTACATATGTTGGAATATCATCATCTCTTACATATAAGAACTCAAGTGGAAAATTGAGAGCAGCTTCTTTTAGAACCCTCGAGTCACAACCAAAGGTAATACCAGCTGTCTTAATAATATCTAAACTTTTTTCTGAAAGTCTTCCGCTCTTTTGAATAGCAATTCGTAAAGTTTTTTCCATTCTATCCTCCTAAAATAAAAAAACCTCTGCATCCAGAGGTCTATAAGGGTTCATCCCCAGCATCCGAAATGCGGTATTTACACAAAATAGTGATGGTGATGAATAAGTACTAACATATAACTATTATTATCAACTCTTTAGGTTTAGGTCAATGCATAGAAATGAATTTTTATACATTTTTATGCACTTTTCCTTAGTCTATCTTTTTAAATTCGCCTTCTACAGTTTTATCTGCTTCTTCTACAGCCTTTTTAACCTTCTTTACCTTTGAATAAACCAAGATTCCAAAGAACATCATTGTAACACCAGCTAATAGTATTATTACACCAAAGATGGTAATTGCTACTGTTCCTAT
>CAYYEN010000297.1:0-4628 GCA_964470795.1 uncultured Spirochaetaceae bacterium
CGCCTGTCATAGATATAATCCATAACGCGCACTTCACCGGTGACAGTATCAGTCTGTGTTACCTTTACTAAATCCTTTCTGCTGTTGATGAGATACACAATTTTCAACCCGTCAGGATACGTAACGGTTGTTTCTTTTGCAGTATAGATGTACGTCGTTTTTTCAGTGAGGGCATTGGTGTAGGACGTTACGCGGTTACGGCTGTCATAGGTCCACGACTCTGCTGTTTTCTCTGCCCCGCTTCCCCTTGTGCATGTAGTTACATTACCGTAAGCATCATACTCATACGTTGAAACAACATTACCTTGTGTGCTTTCTGTCATTAATCCTTTATCATTATAGTTTGCAGAAAAGACCAATATTCCGCCCTGATATAAATATTTAAGATTTCCTTTATCATCATATCTATAACTCACCGTATAACCATCACGGTCTTTATAGTCAGTTATCTTGTCAAAATTATTATACAACCATGTTTCACTGCTGCCGTCTGAATAGGTTGCGGATGTTTTGTTGCCCCGTGTATCGTAGCCGTAAGACGTATAATAAGAACCTATAATCGAACCAGTCTTATTCAAAGCAACTATTTCCTTTGTTATATTTCCATCGTCGTCATATTCATATTCTGTTTTCTTTCCATCAGATGTAATCTCTGTTTTCTTCCTATGATTTTCATCATACGAATAGGATGTTACTACTCCGGAATGATCTGTATATGTTAAAAGCGTATTATCTTTTGAATAGTCAAAGTACTCGGTTTTACCCTCTTCGTTCGTGGTTGAGCTTACTAATCGTTGCCCCTCATACTCGAGACCGTATTGTATAACAACTTCACTAATTCTGTTATTTTCTTCAGGCTTAGTAATTTTACTGAGTAAATATCCGTCTGTATATTCATACTTAACAGTATCTCCGTCTGTATCGGTAACAGAAGATAATACATTGCTGTTGTTATATCCATACACAACTTTTTCTGATGCATCACGGGCATTTTCTATTCTTACTAGATTACCGTTATCCCAGATAAATCGTAATAGTAGTTGCTCGGTATTTTCATATTTTCCGGCAATTGAGTCAAGGTATTTATCACTGTTATAGATAAAATGCATTTCAACACCATGAATATTGCGGATCTTTGAAAGAAGCCCATACTCGCTGTAAAACCAAACGCTGCCGTCCTTCTGCTTCCATTCAAAACTGCCGTCAGAAAGCAATCGAAGTGTTCTTTCGTCGCCGGGAATTAAGCTTTCAGTATCAGAGCCTTGAGGATAATGATTTATCCCCTTACCATAGACAGGGGGGGCTTGTATTCTATAAGTATACGCTGAACCATTTATATCATACACTTTTATAACATCATTACCGCAAGTAATTAAATTACTAAATCCTGATCCTCTATATGTATACTTATTATATTCATTATTAGCTGTTGAATGCTCTAATTGGTCAGCGGATTTCATTACAAGTGCATTTTGGGCTTCTAAATCAATTTGTTGTTGATCAATTTGGTTTCTAATCTTAACTAATGAACCATCTGGTTCATTGTTGTTATCTTTATATAATTCAACTGAACATTTAATAATGGAATTTGTATAGTAGTAAATTGCATTATTACAATTAACCAAGTAATTGTTTAGTAAATCATGAGCATCTTGTGTCAAATCAAGACCTAAGTTTTTTTCTAGTTCTGCCTTTTGATCTTCATATTCCTCTTTTTTATTCATCGCATTTGAACGGTTATCTAAATAGTACTGTTTTAAATTAGCATAAATCCCTTTTGTCTCATTTAAGATTCTCAGAGTATCTGAATATAAATTTTCCAAATCAATAAGCTCTTCTTGAGCGTTTGCCTTAATACCTCTAATAATTCTAGTATCTATACTTAGATACCATAAGTTTTGCAACCCCCCTGATGTTTTTTTACCGCTTTCATAATGTCTTGCTATGTCAAAATGTATACCTTGATAGGATACAGAAAAATCGCTTTCATCAAATACATATTTTCCGGTTGAAAGCAGAACAGGATCACCTATGGGTGCAGATGCACTTACTTGTGTTTCCCCTAGGATCTCTCCTGTCCGATCATTTTGAAGCTTAATATTGGCATCTATGGTAACAGTTCCAGTTGTGGAATTACCACCAGTACCTTGTGTTCCTTCTCCTGCCTGTGTAATTTTAGCAGCCTCTTCCTCTGCTACTTTTTGTACCATGTCATTAATATGTTGAATAGTAGGTGGTTCATTGCCTATTATAACGATTGTTTTTTTTTCTAGTTTTGGTGAAGGTGACTGCGGCATACCTCCTGCATCTACATAGTGACTAGGATCATTAGGGTCTTCACCTTCAGGAATATCTACATATTGTTCTGGATCGGCTGTTTTCCATTGATCACAATGTGGATCATTAGGATCGGTAACCTGAGTTGGATTATTTACCAATTCTGTAGTCCAATATTCAATTTCTAGTGTATAATCTGCATATACTCCCGAAATAAGAAACAATACTACGAAAAGTATTAATACTCTTTTTTTCATTTTCTCTCTTCTTTAAAAATTTGAATAAAAAATCTTGTCCAATAAACTACCTTCAGTATTTTTTGTTGGTACCCAGCCGGTATTCTCTTTCACAAACTTGCTCTGCAAAAGTGCTCCGCTTCCTTTTACATAAGACTCGTTATGTACCGATGATGGAACCCCCTGAGAGCGAAGATCGCAAAAATAGACGCCTATATTATTCCCATCCGGCAAAGAAGATGACCATGAATTTACGATTGCAGTTTCAAGTGCTGTTTGTAATTGAATAGCGCTCGTATTAAGATTGCTATACGCTTCACTCAGCTTTTTAGAAAGGGAATATATATCTACATATAATTCACAAGGATATGAGCTCTGGGAATAATTTAGCGTCTGATCTAAAATAATGCTTAACATATTTGAACGAATACTTGAACTTATAACTTGAGCAGCAGCTTGACTTGAAAAGTCATCGAACTTATTTTTAACAGCTTGAATCTGTGATAAATCTATTACACTGATGACGCTCTTTTGTACACCTGCATACTGATTCTTAAACTGTGTGACAGCAGCATCGCCAAAAGAAGATGCAGATAAATCATTTTCTAAAAAAGAAGAAAATAGCGATCTGTAATCCCATCCTGAGGCCGGTACAGATCCCTCTGATGCAATCATGTACTGCGCACTTTCCTTTATTTCATACGCTGTTTCCAGTAAGCCTCCATAACAGGTATCAAAACCTGCGACTGACAAACCTTTTCCATCTATTGCCTGACCAAATTCTGCATTTGTCATGTACGAGGAAGATGTTTCATCAATTGCAAAAGCTTTAGTATTTCCTGCTTCTCCTCCGCCTCCGCGCCATCCTGTTCCATGTCCCCACATAATGAAACCATAGTTATCAGCATCGTAATATTTTTTTACATACTCAATACATTTCGATAAAGTGTCAGGGTCTGCAGTATTTAAGTTTGCCAAATTGTCGCTTCCAATTGCAAGTTCAGGACAAAAAAGTTCTTTTGATCGGATTATTCCGTCAACACCTGCAGTATCAGTTTGTATTTCATATAGTCGGGTACCGCTCCAGTTGCCATTTGTATTATCATATCTCGGACTTCGATCCAGAAGTACAATTATACTTAAAGGTTCATCCTCATAATTTACGCCTTCTAATTCATTTAAATCTTTAATTGCTTCCGCCTCAAGATCATTATCAGCTGCCATATAAATTAAAAAAGTCCATTGCCTTTTTACTATTTCTTTAAACACCGGAATTATGACCATATTTTTATTAATAGTAATTGTAATTGAAGTATCTGACGAAATAACATCTCCCGACCATCCGACAAATTTCCACCCTTCATTACACTCTGCCGAAATTGTTACTTTCTCTTTTCTTCTATATTCTGTCTTAATGGGACTTCTCTTTACTAATCCTCCCTCATATTCCCCATGACTAATCGTATATACTGTTTTTACAGCTTCGACTTTACCGTTTGTGATCATTTGGTCACAGGAAACAAGAAGCAGTACTATTGCGATACTTATTAAAAATTTTTTCATATTCTCCTCCGTCCAGGCTCTGCTTTAATTACTTGAAGCGCTATTCACACAAAGATAATCTGTCCATCGGCTTCCATCTGTATAGGTAATTGAATTAACACAAAAATTATTGATAATATAAGGCTCTAAGGGAGTAACATGCAGATAAGCATCCAAGCTTACGCATAGTTCCGCTTTTTCATCAGCATATATAAGTTCATTAAATCCGGCTGTAATATGGTTAGAACCATAAAATGGACTTTTCTTCGTAACTCTGTCAAATACGTCAAAACTAAGTTCAAGCGATGCTATATCTTTATCACTTGAGTTATATAGTGTAGCAAAAACTCCTGCATACTCAAAATAACCTTCTGTACTTTCTATCAAGCACTCTGGACCTATGAGTACATAGGGAGCCTTAAATTGCTGCACACAGGACGAAAAAATTAACACATGTAGAAAAAGAATGACATTACAAATTTTTTTCATTCTCTTCCTCCAGCTGTTCCTTAAATCGTTGCATCCATATATCGCTTATTCCTCTTCTCTCTGCATCAAGAAGAATACGTAATG
>CAYYEN010000298.1:0-4619 GCA_964470795.1 uncultured Spirochaetaceae bacterium
CGTGTCCGGTGCCGTAATCGTAAACCGTCTTCTGGGCGAGACCCTATCAGAAAAGGAGAGAACCAGAACGACTATAACGCAGTATGATAAATTTCCCGGTAAGCAGGGAAGGGATGAAGAATGACCAATGAGGATAGTGCCTGTCCGAAGTGTGGAACCCATCTTGAGGCCAACGCAAAATTTTGCCCGCAGTGCGGAACGAAGGTCGGTGCGCATACCTGCGGCAGGTGCGGCGCCTCAACACCCATGGGTGCAAAATTCTGCCCCGGTTGCGGTGGAAAAATCGGACCATCTCTCTTTGGAAAACTGACGGGAGCCAACGAAGAGGATTTTTCGCGGAGGCGCGAGTGGAGACGCACTCCTGAAGATTTTGCGAGCAAATTTGAGGTCGAAGATCTCCGGGGCATCCTGAAGAAGACCGTAACCGTTGCCGAGGGAACGCGCGCGCTCCTTTTTCAGGGAGGAGCATATGCGGGCGACCTCCCGGCAGGCCACTACACCCTTGGGAATATTCTTGAAACAAAACTGCCCCTGAACCTTGACGAACGCGCGACGGTCGTGCTCGTCGATGATGGCGTTGTTGCCATCGACTTCACCTTTGGCCGCTCGGAACTGCGTACCGCCGACTCCATCCCCGTCGGAGTTACCGGAAGATTGACGATCAGGAACCACGATTCGAGATCGTTCGTCACGAATCTTCTCAAAGGGAAGAGCCGGATTCTCCTTACGGATCTCCAGGATGATCTCAGGTACGATCTTCTGGGTGTCGTTCAGTCCACACTGCGCGGGTACCGAATGGACGATCTCTACGGGAACCTCGCCGTAAAAGAAGACATCGAGAGTGCCGTCAGGGCAAACGTCACCCCCACCCTTGCAAGTTACGGCTTTTCCCTGGAGCAACTCAGGTTCACGCAGTCCGACGAGGCGGAGTGGCACGATATTCTCGAAATACAGAGTGAAGGAACGAAGAAAATCACGAAGACCGGACTTGATATCGATATCGAACAAAAGCTGCGGCACCTTCTCTCCGACGACAAGCTCGACCGGTTGAGTACCGACGAGAAGATCAGCGAATACTGTCACGAACTGGCTCAGGCCGGTATCGTCCGCGAGAACGAGATCGAGGACCTGAAGATCGATCTCCGGAACCGGCACGACGACAAGGCATTCATCCGACGGGTAATCAGGGAGCGGTTTGAGCAGACCCATCGTCACGAGGCCGCCGAAGCAGAACAGGACAGTCGCCTCGGCATGGATGTGAAAGCGCAGCGGCACAGGCGTGCGATGGATGCCGAGCAGGTAAGGCACGATATCGGTACCGACGATGCCCGGCGCGAATATAGGAATAAGTGGGAAAAAATTGAGCAACAACAAGACCGGGCTGAGATCGAGGGGCTCATCGATCTCAAAGGGCAGATGGATGATGTAAAACTCCGAAAAGCGCGTGGGGAACAGGAGATAGCCCACAAGGACCTCGATAAGCAAACCGAGATAGAGGGGAAAAAAATCGAGCAAAGGTCAATCGCATCGCCTGAAGTGCTCATATCAGTATCAGACCCCGGCGCTGCTGAGAAGATCCTGGAACTCGAAAAGATGAAGCGTGCTGTGACCCTCACCAAAGAGCAGATCATGGCGCTTTCTGCGGAGAAGAGCCCCGTCGTTGCAGAAGCAATGAAAGAGATGCTCGGGTTCGACAGGATGCAGGAGTTATTTGAGGCACGCCTGCATGACCAGCAGAAGTACATGGAAGCGCTCCAGGCAATGGCCGGAGATAACGCAGATCGCCTGGCGGACGTCATGAATAAGGCGCTCGATGCCATGGGGCAGACGGCAACCGCACGAAGCGCCGCTCATCAGGCACAGGGCTCGACGGTCGTTACCGGCGGCGGAGGGCTCGGCCAGCCGGTGATCATCAACCCTGCCCGGCAGGAGGAGAGCCAGGTATGCCCGGGATGCAAAACGGCGAACAGTGTCGCCGATCGGTCCTGCAAGGAGTGCGGCAAGGAACTCCGGTGAGCAGGGGGAGTGCCACGCGCATCCGACAGATCCCCCTTCACCTTTAGCCATCACCAAAAAACCTCAACCCTGATGCTGTATGTCCGGAGATCAAGATTTTACCTGCGCAAAAAACCTCGTTGCCCCGGCCGAGACCGTCCTGAAGAGCGGATCCGCTATCGCCAGGCGACCCTACGATGAGAGGGTGAGACTCTGGGGCGAGATCCGGGAAAACTACTCCCGTTACGAGAACCGGGAATGCGGTTCCTTTGACAGCACGTTTCACCAGGTGTTCTGCTCCAAGTTCGAGGCGGCGTTACTGACCCTCGCCGTGAGTTTCCGTCGAAGGAGCGAGACGTATGCGGATGCTGAAGGGATCTACTCCGATGATGAACTCACGCTCTACGAGATCATCGAGCGGTACCAGGTTCTTCCGTCGAAGAGCGAGCTCATCGTCAGGCTGAGCGCCCCTGACGGGGGCGGTTCGGAGTTCCTGCAGGTGCACTACCAGTACATCGACAGCCTCATCAGCGATATCTGCAACCGCCCGCACGCCGCGAATCCATTCCTCGTCCACTACCTGAAGCACGAATGGGAGAAGTACGATAAGAGACTGCGGGAGGTCGTGATAGACCTCGTGCAGAAGAACGGCCTGCGGTGGTTCTTCACCTACATCACTCAGGGAAGCGCCAGGGCGGAGCAGATCGTCTACAACATCTCAGGCGGGTCGGTGAACCTCGGGAACGGTGTGCAGGTAATCGACAGCATCATGAACCGGGCTGGTATCGGCAACCGGCCGGAGAGGCAGTTCGGTCTTTCAAAGCCGTCTTCGAGTGGGGGCATTCAGGTTTATGATAGTGTCGTGAACCGGTCGGCTGTCGGGGGAGGAAACGGCGAGGGACAGAGATTCTGCGCCGAGTGTGGTAACCCCTTAAACGAAGGAGTGAAGTTTTGGACCCGGTGCGGGTATCGGGTAACATGCCCGGATACTCCGTGAGATGCACGAATACCTCTGCTGGGTTTGAGATTTCATGAGGAAGTGAATGGTAATCACCGGATGGGCGAGGATAAGAAGAGGGAAACTCGTGAACGGATCAAGAAGAATCGTAACTATTCAGCCCAACCAAAAGATCTTTCTATAATAGAGACCTCCGCATGATGAAACTGAAACAGAAGATCTCCGGGACGTTCCGGAGTGAAGAGGGAGCGATGAATTTCTACAGGGTCAGGGGATTCATATCGACGGTCAAGAAGCATGATCGCCCAGTATTACCCGAATTGAGGAGGGTGCTCGAGGGAACACCCTTCATGCCGATGGCGGTTCATCGAGTGCCCTGAATAGTTACGCAACTTTTACAGCACCCGGATGAACCCGTGCTTATCAATCGGGAACCCGGGCTATACTAACTAATGGGAATATTTATAGCATGACGCATGGACTTTTTGGTAAAGTAACCGACGTCATGGCCGATGTTACTCATTGATCCGGAATAACGTGAGTAACGGGTCACTACCTATGGATTCGAAGGGCCGATGCGACAGAACAATACGTCATCTGTAGATCGGCCATTGTCGGCTCCATACAACTAAAAGGTCTAAAAATGGCTCAACTTGAACATATCGAAGCGATCGAGAGACGGCTCTGGAACGCAGCGGACACGTTGCGAGCGAACTCGAACTATGCAAGCAACGAGTACTTTCTGCCCGTCATGGGCCTGATATTTCTGCGACATGCTTATAGCCGGTTTCTTGCGGTGAAAGAGACCATTGAGGCCGATCTCCCCACGCGAGGTGGGAAGACCCGGGCGCTGACAAAGGAAGACTTCTCACAGAAGAGCGCCATCTTCCTGCAGCCGAAAGCGCAGTTCGACCATCTTGTCTCTCTCACCGACAGCAACGACCGCGCGAGAGCCATCATCGAGGCGATGGAGTCTATCGAGGGTGACTACGCCAGCCTCCGGGGAGTCCTCCCCAAGAGCGATTACCAGGAGCTGGACAACAGCGTGCTCGGCCAGCTCCTCCGCACGCTCAACCCGGATGAACTCAGGCATGTCTCGGGGGATGTGTTCGGCCGCATCTACGAGTACTTCCTCACCCAGTTCGCCGACCAGAAAGCCCACGACGCCGGGGAGTTCTTCACGCCGGTATCGCTGGTCTCGCTCATCGCTAATGTCCTCGAACCCGAAGGGGGAACCGTTCTGGATCCGGCCTGCGGCTCGGGCGGCATGTTCGTCCAGAGCGCCCGCTTCATCGAGCGTAAGAACGAGAACCCGATCGACAAACTCACCTTCTATGGCCTTGAGAAGAACGCCACCACCATCCGCCTGGCAAAGATGAACCTGGCCGTCCATGGCCTCGAGGGCGACATCCAGAAGGCCATCACCTACTACGAGGATCCCCATGAGTTGCTCGGCAAGGCCGACTTCGTGATGGCCAATCCGCCGTTCAACGTCGATGAGATCGACGCGGATAAGGTCAAGAGAGACCCGCGCCTTCCGTTCGGCCTGCCGGGGGTTAACCAGAAGGGCAGAGTCTCCAACGGCAACTACGTCTGGATCAGCTACTTCTACAGTTACCTGAACGAACACGGGCGGGCAGGCTTCGTCATGTCGTCCCAGGCCTCC
>CAYYEN010000299.1:0-4573 GCA_964470795.1 uncultured Spirochaetaceae bacterium
CAAAGGTTATCATACCGTCCGAGCCCCTGCTCAAAAAACCTTCCTGGTATATAATAAGGTCGTTTCACAAAACGCGCCCTTAAATCACTTTCGATGGAAAATACATCGGTCAATACCTTTATATACATGGTCGTTCCTGGTAGGGGTGCGGGCCAGAGACGAGCCTATTCCGGGAACGGTGGGTTCGAAGAAGGCTTCGCAACGATATTGGGGGTAAACAAAAGTGAAAGCATATCTTGTCAGTATCCTGCTCGTCGGGCTTGCCCTCGGCGGGATGGGTCTGGGAACATTTGCCTGGTTTACGGACACGGCAGCTGTAGATGACAACGCTATTTCGACTGGCGAAGTCGACCTGGAGGTGGAGATCCAGGAGTCAGTGAATGGTGCGCAAACAGTGCTGACGGTCGAAAACCTGGTTCCCAGTACGGATACCTGGACCACTGCGGGTATTATCTGCCTCAAGAACGTGGGGACTGTTCCCCTGAAGTGGAAGGGATACTTTGTCAAAACTGGTGGGAACCTCCCGCTGGATGACACGCTCAAGTTCCGGATCAGACAGGTCACGGATGGCCCCTTGGAAACCGCTCCCAAGTACTCTACCTGGGATGACCTTAAAAATAGCGACGGCATTTTCCTGAACTCGAGCAATTTCGGGGGCGGGGGAGGCCAGATGGACCCTGGTACCCAGTATTACAAGGTTGAGGTAAGGCTGGATGAGAACGCGGGGAATACCTACGCAGGAAAATCGGCAACATTCAGGGCAGTCTTCGACGCGACGCAGCCCGAAAACTCCGGGTGGTCGGAGACCTCCTGAGCAATCCCTGATAATCCATACCACACCAGCAATCATGAACGAGATGCAGGTGAGACGGAGTGAGTGCGCAGCCTCTTCAGCCGTTGCCACGCCTCCTCTCCCCTTCTCTTCCTGTAAACCGGCTGCGGGCGCCACCCGTGGTGTCTGTTCCGGCGGCTTTTCCGCCGGAGATACGATCGCGCTCAGACCGCAGGGGAACAAAGGCCAGTTCTCTTCCCACGCGGGAGCAGCGGTGCGTGTCGTCTGTTCGACCGCAGGCTACGTGGTGTATCTCGTGGCCCGCCGGTCCTCGCCCACGAACTCCAGGAGGTGTGAGCGATGATGAGGTCTATCGTGCTTCTGGTAGTTATCTGTTGCGCCGGTATGCTCCTGCTCGCCGACCCCGTGCCGACCGGGGCATGGTTTGCGGACACGGAGGTGATCGAGGGGATCAGCATCGGCACCGGGTCGTGGAGCAGCACCGATGGCCTGGTGATAGCCGCGGATCAGCCTCTGCTCAAACCACCGGCAGGCCGCCGGGCAAAGACCGTCCTCTCCGGCATCACCGCGAGCAACACCGGGTCTGCTCCGCTCACGATCACGGGCATCCGGGTCTCGTGGGACCCCGACGACGGTGAAGCGATCCAGGAGGCGGCGTTTACATGCGGAAATGGCGGCAAAGCCCCCCGTGCGGGGCCAGAAGAGGCCGGCCCGGAATCTGCCGGCGGTGAGGGGTTCACCGTCTTCTGGTCGGGGGAGGCAGCATCCGGCCAGACGCTCGACGGCCGAATGCTGCTGAAACCCGCCACCCACAGCGATCCCGCACGGGGGGTCCTGCTCTCGTTTGACGCGAACATGGGAGGAAAGAGCCTCATGTGCACCCTCATCCTGGACGACGGGAGCGAGAAAGGGGTCAGGGTGCAGGCATGATCCGGGTCGACCGGATCCGGAGGGCGGCCGCCATCCTCCTCGGCGCTGCTGCCCTGGCGGGCATCCTCCTCTTTTTCGGGCGCGGCATGATGCTCATGGTGGTCCTGAGCGGGAGCATGACGCCTCTCATGCTCCCCGGCGACGTCATCGTTGTCGCTCCCGTGGAGACCGAACAGATCGAGGTCGGCGATATCGTCGTCTTCCAGTATCCCGACCAGGACGAACGCATGGTCATCACCCACCGGATCATCGGCATCGATACGGAGACCGGCCTCTACTCGACCAGGGGAGACGCGAATAACGCCCCTGACCGCTTCTTCATCTCCAGGAACGACATCATCGGCAGGCCGGTCTTTCTCATACCGTTCGTCGGGTTTGCAACCGAGATGAAGAAGCAGGTCATCCTCCTGATGGTCATCCTCCCCTCCCTGCTGCTGACCCTTCTGGAGGCAAGAAAACTCACGCGGGGCCTCCACGCCGCCCGCAGGTCATCACGGGAGAACCCCGTCCGGAAAGGGCAGTTCTTCTCGATCCGGTACTCGAGGTTTCTTCTCCTGGTATCAGTCCTGCTGCTCCCTTTCCTCCTGCTGGCCGTGCCTTCCCTCACCGGGATACAGGCCTGCGGCTCTCCCCCAAATCCCGCCGATCCCCACATAACGGTGGAGGGGCGGGGCCTGGTCCCCGAGGTGTACCTGGTGTGCACCCCCGGTGCAGGGGGAGTCCCTGTATACGGGGTCGTGCAGCCCGGCGAGACGGTCGCCGTCCCGCTGTCCGGGGCCGGATCGGAGTGCACCGTGGCCCGATCGCCCTACATCCTCCCCGTATTCTGGTTCGTGGGGCTTGCCGGGGTAAACCCGTATATCCCCGTCATCGCCCTGGCAGTCCTGCCGGGAGCCTTCCTGACACTCGCCCTCTACCCGCTCTGGGCAGAGAGGAGACTCGTGAAGTTGCACCGTAAAAGGAGGTTTATAGATCATGTACTGGAGAATTAAGAGATTTCAATCGCTGACCGCCGAGAAATTCACGATCGCGCTGCCGGTCGTTATCCTCTGCATCATCCTGTCCGGGCTCTTCGTCTACGCAAGCTGGTACATGCCGGAGCACCGGGAGGTGACCGTCGACGTCCCCTGGTACTCGCTGGACGCCCGGTACGAGTACCGGGCCATCGTCTCGGAAGAGAACCCGCTCTGGCCCGTCGGCACGACGCTGACGGACAGCCCGGTCTACTTCCTTGCGGCTACCCCGAAACTGCAGACGACATTCTCCCTCCTTGCTCGCGGCGATGCCGTGGATCTCAACTTCGTGTCGCATACCGTGGCGGTCCTCTCGATGAAGGAGTCGGGCGCGACCTACTGGAGCAAAGAGGTGGTGATCGCCGAAGACGCAGGGGTGCTGAAGTCGGGAGCATACCCAAACTCGTTTGACCTGGATATGGCGGACATGCAGCGGCGGTTGAACGAGATCAAGGAGTACCTGGGTTTTCAGCGGGGCACTCCCACTGTCGATATCATCACCACGGTTGCATTCACCGGAACGGTCGACGGCAGACCGGTCAACGAGCACCGGGTATACCCGATGCCGATCACCCTGGGAGCCGGTCACTACAGTATAGCCGATAACCTGAGCTTCACCGAGAAGGTCACGGCCCGCGAGACGCGGACGGTCGATCGCTATCCCCCCGCACACCAGCAGTATGCCGCGGCCGCCCTCCTCATCATATCGGTGGGCATGCTCGTCTGGGTCGTGATATCGCGATCCCCGCGTTTCAAACCCTCCGCCGGCACGCTCCAGGCGCTGGAGCAGGAAGCGGTGCATGCCCGGTATCGCGACTGGATGAGCCGGGGCAGGTTCGACCACAGCATCACGGCGCACAGGATCGAGCTCGGTTCGCTTGAGGATATCGTCAGCGCGGCGGTTGACATGAACCAGCGCGTCATATACGATGATGGCGAGAAGATCTATTTCTTTGTCCACAATAACATCCTCTACATATACGAGCCGGCCTGAGGGGTACCCTCTCCCGGCACCTCCCCCTCTCTTCCGGCGGTGCGAGACGAGAGTCCCGTGAAAAACCCGCCCGGCCCGGAGAGGATTCGCGGCGTACCGGAGGGCAGTTCACGGTGCTGCTGCCCATGAAGGTCGGGCGGCTCTCCTCGTGGTCCCCCGGGGGGGCGGGCGGGTATATCCACCCTCTTCACGGAACATTTCGGAGATGGGATATACCGGGACCGGTCACTCTCAACTGGAGAACCATCTCTCGTGCTCACCAGGCCGAAAGGGAGGAGGGACCATGAACGAGCGCTACCAAGTGCCGGATAGCCGGGCCGCGTATATCCTCTTTGCGATCGGTTTCTTTGCCATATTCTCGACCACCATATCGAAGAACCCGGTGCTGCCCCTCTTCTCGCAGGCCCTGGGCGCCGGGGACGCGGTCGTCGGCCTCGTGGCGGCGGTCTCCCCGCTTGCCGGCATCCTGTTCTCGTTCCCGGTGGGGGTCCTCTCGGATCATCTGGGCAGGCGGCGGCTGCTCATCGCATCCGGGGCGGTATTCCTCCTGGCGCCCCTGCTCTACCTCGCCATCACCGACCCGTTCTGGCTGATACCGGTCCGGTTCTTCCACGGGACGGCGACCGCAATCCTCGGGCCGGTGATCGCCGCGACGATCGTGGTGCTGTTTGCCGGGAGGAAGGGGGAGGTGCTCGGGCAGTACTCCTCCGCAACCCTGATCGGGAGGACGCTTGCCCCGCTCGCCGGCGGGGCCATCATATCGTTCTTTGCCGTCTATCCCGGGCTCATACCCTACCGGGCGGTCTACATCGCCGCAGCAGTCGCCGCGGTGCCGGTGCTCGC
>CAYYEN010000300.1:0-4556 GCA_964470795.1 uncultured Spirochaetaceae bacterium
ACGGAAGCAAAAAAAGAGCGGATGCCGGATGGTTTGGTCAAACGAATTCCCTCCTGGGGGCGACGATCAAAAAAAATGTATCATAATGTTTTAATATTAATATGGATTTTATTTTGCGAATGAGAGGAATTTTCCTATTCATAAGATGGGACGGATTGCATCCCCCAGCTTTCATATTGAGGCACGAAGTTCGGGGCCTTGCGAGCCGGGTAATCGTTTTTTAAAAATTCTCTTACATTTTTCAGGGCTTGGCGTCCGAAGAAGGCTGAACTCTCCTCATGGCACTGCATGCAGCCGTCCGGATTTCCTTTTCTGCCGTATGTCAATTTCCTTTCTAGGGGCGCCACACCATGTTCAACCGTATAAACCGCTTCCTTCTGGAGGTTGGGTGAGGAAATCAGCTTTCCATTTTTCAATTCGTATGTCCGGTCTGAAACGAAAGTGACACTGGAAAAACCGGCAGAAGAGAGAATTCTGATCATGGTGATGATGTCACGATCGGAAACTACCGTCGGACGCTTTTGAGTTGAACCACCATGAGGTAACCGGACAGGCAGAGTCGTTAAATTTCCGGCCCGGCGGGCTGCCTGCGATACATATCTTAAAGGAATCGGACGGATTTCTCCGTTTTGCATTTTTTCGCCGAACCATTGCATGGACTTGGGAACGGCAGCAAGGTACTGGTTTTCTCTTGTCTGCCACAAAATCCATGGTTTGGTCGCGGGCAGGGAATAATCCGCAAGGGACAGAGCTCCTTCAAAATCATCGGTTGTGTAACCGTATTCCTTTCCGGTGCTCATGTCCAGAAGAGTCAGGGCACGAAGGGGCTGTTGGGAAATGTGACAGCTCTGGCAGGAAATCAAATAGGTGTGGAAGGTGGCCCCTGCGAAAAGCCCCGTATGGACCGATTGCGGATTTTTTGCCTGGCGGGTTTTTCCCATTCGGGTGAACCGCGGCTGTTTGCCGGAATGGCAGCTTATGCAGGTTCGCATGTCCCTGCCGTCCAGATCGTTTCGAACGTGGTTGGTCAGTGATTTTCCCTTGGCAATCTGATGGGTCAGTTTTTGCGCTTTGGTTTGTCCGGAAAGAGGATGGCAGTCGGTGCAGGTCAATCCGGCTCTGATGTGAACGTCGTTTGCCGGAGTAAAGGACGCGCCGGTGTTTTTGGCTTCTCCTTCGGCATGGCATTGCAGGCAACTTTTGGAGGAAACCTGCTTTTGAATCAAGCTTCCCTTCATGCGTCCTTCTGCCGTGAAAAGAGACGGTTTGGACCAGGCATACGAAACCACGGGTCTCCGGGAAAGATTCCAGCCCGGGGCGTCGGTTCCTTCCCGGTTCGGCTGGGCAAAAGCATCGCCACCGGTGAAGATGGATCCTCTTACTGAGCCCAGCCCCGATCCGGCCGTAGCCGCCCAGCGATAGTTGCGCCGATAGAGTTGTTCATTTCTGGATGCCTTACGGTAATCCGGATGATGGCAGATCAGGCAGTCCGCTTCGACGACGCCGCTTTGCCGGAAGCGGCTCTTTCCGTCTGGGGTGAAGCGGGAACTGTAATCTCCATCCAATTCTCCCGCGCCGGTTCTCTCTCCGTCAGACAGGGTTTTTCTGAAATCTGCCTGACCCCTGGCATTCCGTCCGTATTCCATCGGCCCGCCTCCCGGATGGCAGGAGCCGCAGGAGGGGGTTCTCTGCGAGGGATTTTCGCCGGCATGACCTGCGCCAATCCAGTCATATGTGGAGTAATCGATCTGATGCCGGCTGACGTTGTTTTTTGCGGCAATTCTGCCGGCGGCTGCTGTGGGCAGCCAGTTGCCAAACATGCCCGGCGATAAAATCCACGGACGGCGCGGATCATAGCCGTCCTTCATTTGGTCGAAGCCCTGCTGGAAATGATAGCCGGAAGTGATTGCGGCATAATCATGGCAGGCGCCGCATGTTTTTTTCGGGCTGTAGGGGTCCAGACGGTTCAGGCTTGCCGTAATCCGGTCGCCTTGCTCGTTTCTCAACCAGACGTCCTGGTGCGCCCACGCCTCCGCAGCCGCAAGGAAAAGAACAACCCCCAAACAGATGATCATGCGAGATATTATCATCATAGCCCTCAAGGTTACGGCCAGTGGCCGGAATCCGGGCCGCTTCCGTTTTGAACGCGGCCCGGCCGGAATGAAGTTTACGGTTCAGACGGCGCAGCCGGATCTCCCAGCCATTCCATGGTGGAGCCGTCATAAATTTTCACATCCTGATAACCCAGCATATCCGTCAGGATCAATGCCCAGCTGGTGCAGGTCTTGCCCGTGTCGCAATACAGGATCATTTCTTTGGCCAAATCTTTGCCCACCGCTTTTTCGGCCAGAGCAGCCAGCTCGGCTTTGTTCTTATATAAGCCTTCCGGAGTAAAAAGCTGTCCCACAGGAAGGTTGACGGCGCCTTTGATTCTTCCGGTTTTCGGAACAAAGGGAAGCTTTTCCTTGCCTTCGTAAAAAGCCGGGGCGCGGTTGTCCACGATGATCGCCTTGCCCATTTTGTCCATGACATAGGCCTTGTTGACAAAAAGCTTTTTGTCGATGTTCTTTTTAAACGGTTTTGCTTTGGCTTTGACCATATCCTGGGACAAAGGCCGATTTTCCTTGACCCACTGATTCTGACCTCCGCTGAGAATGGCGACATTCGGTGCGCCCAGATACTTCAACGTCCAGGCCACTCGCGTCATATCAAACTGATCCGGAACCTTGTCTGTTTTTCCCACAATGACGATCTGGGAATCTTTGTCGATGCCTGCATTGCCGATGATTTCAACGAGGTCATCCAGGGGCGGAAGTTCATTGAGCAATTCCCCTTTTTTAATGGCCCAGGAGCCGTAAGACATATTCACGGCGCCGGGAATGTGTCCGGCTTTGTAATCCTCGACCTTGCGGACATCCAGAATGACCAGTTTCGGATTGGTCAGATTCTTTTCCAAGTCTCCCGTCGAAACAACCGGCCCGGCAATCTGCGCCAGAACCAGCGCGGGAACGAACAGCAGCGTCAACACCAGCAACATTTTCACCAATTTCAGCTTTTTCATCTTTTTCCTCCTATCGATTAATGGTTTTGGGAATGGCGATTAATGTTTCATTGAGTTTCGATCCGTTTGGAATGACCTGTTCCCTTGTCAAAAATTTTTTCCGTTCTACATGGCAGGTATCGCAATTGCGGGTTCGGTCCGTGCGCTTGCGGATATTATGAGCGGGCGTATCCCAGTAATTGGGCAGTATGTCGAAATTTTCCATCCGGATGCCCGACGGGGCGAACGTGTCGCGAACCGTCGGAATCAGCCTCAGGGTGGTCAGCATTTTATGATTTCGTGGACTTTTCCCCAGGAGGAAACCGGGATTGGCTGCCGAGTGGCCACCGTGACAATCCTTGCAGTTCCGGTAAGCCGATCCGGCATGGCACCCGTAGCACGACACTTTATCCTTGTGTTCACGATGGGAAACCCGGGCCGTCAGCTTGCTTTCCTTGCCGGGTTTGTGGCAGTTTGCACAGGACGGCCGGTCTTTGACCTGCTGCTTGGATAAGTAGGCTTTGCCGTCACCGTGAAATTCGGCTTTTTTGTGGCAATCCATGCAAAGCATGCCTTTCTGGTAATGCACATCCGGCGAACCACCGTAATCGCCTGTATATTCGGGATAGACGCGTCCGCCATGACAAAACGCACAGGTTTTTCCCTCATCCTTTTTAATGAACTTATGTTTTTTGATCAAACCGATGCTGATGCCGCTGACCGGCGCACCTTTGACATGGCAGTTGCCGCACGAAGCGTGACAGCTCCGGCACGACTGCTCAAATACCTTTTCATTGAAAATTTTCAACTCTTCTTTGGAAAAGCGGGGCATCACGCCGGTTCTCTGTCCGGCTGTCGTGTAATGGAGTGATTTGGCGTAATGCTCGGTGATGGTTTTGTGGCATTCGGAGCAGGTGCGGAGGTCATCCGAAGGCCTTTTGACAATGCCCTTGTGTGCTTTTTCTTTTTGAGGTTCCCCGGCGTTTCCCTGGTGGCAGGGAACGCAACCTTTTGCGAAGTGAGGATCCGATTGCAGAAGAATTTTGTCTACCACATATCCCAGGTACATGTCTTCCGGCCGGACCGGCGGAGGAGCGCCTGCTCACCCCTCTCCCTCGCTTTTCGGCAAAACGGGAGGTTTGTGAAGCGACTTCATGAGAGCTTCATCCGTATGACAGTCAACGCAGGTATTGGTCGCAGCGGCGAAACTTTCCCAGGCCAGGAAAAGCAGAAGAAAGACGATCAGGAACATGAAGACTTGTGATGGAGTTTTCATAAAACCTCGCGTCAAGGAATGAATACATAAAAAGTCGCTGGAACGGTAACCAAAGTCGGGTCTGAATTTAACAAATAAACTCCTGCCTGTCAAACGGATTTGGGTTCCTTGCTCGTTTCAGGGGTTTCCGGAAAGGAATTCAAAGATTCAGAAATCCGTATGTTCCAAAGTCAGGGAGAGCATCCGGCCTAACGGATTCTGGCGCCCGTTTTCGGTTCCCGGTCAAAGCCAATCAGCGTT
>CAYYEN010000301.1:0-4551 GCA_964470795.1 uncultured Spirochaetaceae bacterium
TCATTGATTAGTTGTTGCAAACCATTATAGTTCAAACTTTCTGAGAATATGTTATCGCATTTATTTGCAGTAATCAGCTTATTATTGTTCAGATTCGTTAATACAACTTTATCCATAATCTATTTAATTTTAATATAAATATATAAAGTATATGCAAATGGTATGGTGTTGTAGCTATATATCGTGCTAAAAAGTATAACATTTCATATTTTGTAGCACCTTGGCTTGCATCATAACTTGCCCAACCACTCTTATCGGTATTATTCCAAAATTGAGGGAGCATGAAAGAACTGGTAGTTGTTAAAGAAGCAACAACATTCTTTTGTTCCCCTTTATCATTAGAGAAACCAAACAACTTTAAATAACCAGCTGCTGAGAGCGAGAGTCTATTATAGTTTGAAAGACCACCCAGAATACCGCCGGCATAGGTATAGTTAGTTGAAATTAAATAACCGCTGGAAGTATTTTCTTTTAAGTCTCTTCCATCCCAAGTAAGGGATAAATTGAATTTGTTAGAAAATTGCCAACCATCATGATATTTTTTAATTAACAATTCATACGGATCATATTTATGATCATCATAAACTGCATGGTTTAAACCGATGGATAGTCCGCCAGAAATGCTTAAAGAACCTGGGTCAAAGATAAAGGTATAACCAGTATTATAACCAACAGAAAGAGAGTAGAAGGTATAAGACATTAAGTACTCAGTACCCGGTACCATATTTCCACTCGCTATCCAAGATTCGTGAGAGGAATAACCCTTAGGATAAGCAAGACCACTATCATCTCTACCATCAAAATATGGAGAAGTATCACCACGCTGTAAAGTATTGCCCTTTTGGCTTCTTTCAAAGCTTAAGTTAATACCATTTGACCAACGTTTATTTTTAACCCAGTCATCAGATAAGCCTAAGGAAATAGATTGAGTGTCTGGGCTTAAAGTAGTATTGATAGAGAAATCACGACCAGTACCGCCTAAGTTTTTATCAGACCATTGCAAGAAACCAGACACAGGGAAACCATCAACAGTACCACCAAAAGTAGCACCAAATTGCAATTCTATCTGGTTGCTTTCTTCAACAGTTAATTCTATTACAACACCATTCTTCTCTTCACCTTGATAAATAGAAGGATTATCGATTTTGCTAATTAATCCTGTATTGTAAATATTTTGTGCAGATTTCTGTAAAGCAGTTTGTGAATAGATATCCCCAACTTTAAGCATTAATTCACGTTCAATTACATATGGTTTAGTTTTAGTTAATCCATTAATAATTATCTTTTCAACATGAGACTGCTCACTTTCAGTAATTACAAAATTATAATCTATCTTATTAGTATCAGCATGCTTAATATTTTCAACATTTAAATTAGTTGAAATATAACCATTATCTACATACAAAGAACCTATTGCTTGAACTTGGTTTTGTAATTCATCTACGTTATTAATATCACCATCTTTTAGGTATATTTTAGCTTGAATATCATCATTTGAGAAAACAGAATTGCCTTCAAAAGTAATATTACCTACGAACCATTGTTGTCCTTCAGTGATATCAAAGACAAGTTTAATCATCTTATATTTTGTATCATCACTTTCCATTTCTTCAAAGTAATGTTTATTAATTACGATATCGTTATAACCCTGAGTTTGATAATATTGCAATAAAAGTTGAGCATCGCTATCAAAGGTAGCTTGAACAAAATTTCCAGCAGTAAAGAAAGAACGTTTTTTAAGAGTTAAAGTTTTTGTTAAAATTTTTGTATCAATTTTATCATTACCAATGAAAACAATTGCACCTACTTTATAAACATCACCTTCGTTAATTTTATAAGTAACATTTGCTGTCTTTAATTCATCATTTTCTTCAACAGAATAATCTACACTTACATCGTTATAACCTTTATTCTTATAGTAGTCGATTAAAGTTTTCTTGTTAGTTTCAATTAACTGAGAAGCATAGTAATCACCTTTAGAAAAAGTAAGCTGTGAAGTTAAAGTTCTTTCTTTAATATTGGTATTACCTTCAAAAGTAACTGCTTTTATCATTGGAACTTCAACAATTTCAAAGTTTAAAATAAGTGAATAATTGTCTACTTCACTTTTTTGGGCAGTTAACAAATAGTAATCCATCCAAGGTTGCGAATAAAGAACTTGATCTATTTCTTTAGAAACTTCATCAGTGAATTCTTTATTAACATACTTTGATAACAAAGAATTTACAGTTCGTTCAGTTACATTTTGTAAACCTTCGTATTTAATTTCAGTGATAGCTTTTCCTACCCACCAATCTACTGATTCTTCAGCAGCAAACAAAATGCAAGGCATTAACGCAATTAAAAATAAATAAAAAAGAATCTTTTTCTTCATGCTATTAAATGTAATAAAAAAATCAATTAATTCCAACACTTCTATTTGTTTTTTGTGTTAAGTTTTTTAATTCATAGGGCTAAAACAAATTAAAATAGTAATACTACCTAAATTGTTGACTTTTATGCCACATTTAAAGCTTAAAACCTAATTCTTTGAGTATAGGAGATACCAAAGTTTCGTATTGTATCATAAATGGTCAAATTATTTGGATGTGTAAAGAACGTTACAAGTCCTAAAGGAGTAGTCCATTCTAAAGAAAGTTCAGTGTTGATAGCTAAATCAGAGGCAAATAAAGTTGATTCATCATTCAAGTCTGTTACAGAGGCAAAATGAATCATTCCTTGTAAGAAGAATTTATCATTTAAATTTTTACCTAAGTAGATTGAAGTGTTATTCAAATAGCGGCTTAAAGCTGATGTGTTTAAATTGTTTGAGTTATTTACACGTACTGAATCAATTAGGAAGTTTTCTAAGATCTTAGAATTGAGGGAGAACATATCCAAATTCATCGCTTTTCGAATACTTTCATTTAAGTCGCCTGTTTGAGAACTAACAACACCAAGGCGTGAGAGCAAATCAACACTGCTAGTCAAAAGAGATGCTACCGTATTTTCAAATTGAGTACCAGCAGTATCGGTTGGCAAGATAGCATTACCGAGTATGGACATAATTTCCGAATTACTCTTTTGCGGAGAACTTTCAAAGGATGGATTAAGAGAATCTAATGTAGAATTATTTAAAATCAAATAGATATCGACTTTGTTATTATTGGTATCAAAATCTCTTAAACGAGCACGTAAACTAATTCGAGGATTAATTACATTGCCTGTTTGGTTGATAGAAATCTTTCCTTCTGTAATAAAGAAGCTTTTCTGAAAGTAAAATATTTGTCCAGACTGAATTAATACATCACCATCAAACTTCTTTTGATTGGTGTAAGTATTAACAGCGATAGAAAACTTGGTATCTTGTTTTAAGTTAGCTCGCAAAATTGGATTAGAAGTTAATGGGAAAAGGAAAGTTACATTATTTCCTACGGTAAGTTGGAAATCATTAATTACTTGTCCTTTAGGATCCCACCAAGAAGGCAATTCTTTTAATCCAATACTGAATTGACCTTCATTAAGAACAATTTCTCCACCAAGATAGACTCTAGCACTAGTATCAATACCATAATAGAAGTGACCATCAACCCAACTTTCAGCATCAATATTTGATTCAGTAATTGGGACACGAACAAAAACTGTATTATTTTTGTCAGTATTAACATCTAATCTAAAATAATCAATAAAAGAGGTTTGCATACTAAGCTCTAAAGTTCCTGTATGAAATTTTTTCTCTTTACTAATTCTATCAACAGTTATTATAGGCAGCGTTGCCGAGGTGATAACATTATTCCAAACATGGAAAGTTGGATGTTGAATATAGATATCTTGACGAGGTACCCACCAAACATCCATACCTATTTCATAACCTGAAATATCTCCAAAGAGTTTAAAATCTAAGGTCTTTAAATTACCTACAACTTTTATATCTCCAAAAGTTCTAGAATCTGGTAAGAAGCTAAAGACTGCAATTTTGAAAAAGGTATTTAGGTAGTAAAGATCAAAAGAATTTATCTTTACATCCAAATTTAAGTCAAGCGGATTAGCCCTACCTTTAAATTCAAAATCAATGACATTCTTTAGCCCAAAGAAACTTAACTGACTATCAAAAGTTGATAAATCAACAAAGCCTTTAAGCAAATCGCCTCCCAAGGTTACCTCATCTAAATTCTTGTCAATTGTAATATTACGTTCATTTGCGATTACTTCCTCATTAATAATGATATAAGGAATCTTAATATTAGTTGAAAGGGTTCCTAATTTAAACTTTTTAAAAATATCTTTACCTGCATCAAAAAGGGAAGCATAGGTACCAAGAGTGGAATTTAATTGAATCTCTGAAAGGATAGTATTATCTTTTGCCTCATTTAAGAAAGTTTTAGTAAGCATTCCATAGAGAGTAAAGTCACCTTCCGTTACATCATAATTTAAACCAGCATTAGTAACTTTAAATAAATCTTGCTTAAAGTTGAAATTGGAAAGGTTAATTTTATTCTTGGTAATTAAAATAGAAGATTCCAATTCCCAAGGTTTTGCTGCAATCGATAAAGGCTTGATATTATAATTACC
>CAYYEN010000302.1:0-4544 GCA_964470795.1 uncultured Spirochaetaceae bacterium
GACGCCTTTAAAAGCTGCAGAGCTTAAGATTCGTTTTATTCACCAAGAATTAAATCTATGTAATGATTTGAAAGTTTACCAAAACATGTTCTTAGGTCAAGAAGAAAAGAAGAAGTCTGGACTTGTTGATAAAGAGACAGAAATTGCTAAAGCACAAAAAGTGCTGGACTACATGAATTCTGGTATCCAAGCAACTAAAGTAGTCGCTGAATTAGATACAGCTCAAAAGCAATTAGTTGAAATTGCAAGAGCACTCTTGTTCGATTCTGAGCTAATCATAATGGATGAGCCAACAACGGCTTTAAATAACAATGAAATTGATAATTTGTTTAACATAATGAGGCAATTGAAATCTGAGGGGGTAAGTTTTATTTATATCTCCCATAAGATGCCTGAATTATTCTCAATCTGTGATAAATACACAGTTATGAGAGATGGTAAATTTGTTGAGACTGGAAATTTTAGTGATATCGATGAAAATATAGCTACTGAACTACTCATCGGGCACGCGTTTATTTCTACCAACTTAAAAGAACAATATAATAAACATGAAAGTACTGAAGTTGCACTGAGTGTGAAAAACCTTAGTGGCAATGGATTCAAGAATATAAGTTTTGATGCTTTAAATGGCGAAGTTTTAGTAATTACCGGACTTCAAGGCTCCGGAGTTGCAGAACTCGCTTTAGCGCTATTTGGAGCAACAGATATAGAAGGAGGTACTATTACTACCTCTAATGCTACTGTTACAAAGCCTACGATTAATAAGATGATTTCCCTAGGCGTTGGTATGATACCTCGTAACCGTAAAGAAAGAGGTATTCTTCCTGATTTATCAATCAGAAACAACTCATCAATTGTTCGCTTTACTAGTAAACATAAGAAATTGTTTATTAATAATAAAGATGAAGAAGCTAGATTTGAAAATAGAAGAGCTCAAATGGCCATTAAGATTAACTCTTCTAAAGACTGTATTACCTCCTTATCTGGTGGAAACCAACAGAAGGTAATTGTAGGACGATGGTTAGAATTAGAAGGCAAGGTTTATCTAATGGATAACCCAACTCAAGGTATTGATGTAGGGGCAAAATATGAAATTTACAAACTAATAAATGAATTAGCTTCCAGTGGAAAATGTATCATCGTATTTAGCAATGAATACCCTGAAATCTTTCAAATAGCAGATAAAACCTTAGTTATGTATAAGGGCCAAATTCAAAGCATTATAAACAGAAGTGAATTAACAGAGTCGCGGGTTATGGCTTTAAGCACCGGGATAAAAGAGGAGAAATAGTATGGAATTAACTAAATTTAAAAATATGAATAAAAAAGAACTATGGTCAGATATCACAACAAACTATAGCCATTGGTTAAGCTTTTTACTTTTGATGGTAGTAGCTGTAATTGTTAACCCAGGTTTTTTGAAGTGGAGTAACTTATCGAACTTGTTTGTCCAAGGCGCTGTTGTAGGAATCTGTGCAATGGGTATGAGCTTGGTAATCTCTGCTGGTATGATCGACTTGTCGGTTGGCTCTGCTGTCGCACTAACTGCTGGTTTTGGTATCAGCTTGTTAAACTCTACACACTCAATTGCTTTATGTTTCCTCTTTTGTTTAGCAAGTGGTGCAACAATAGGACTCTTAAATGGTTTGTTAGTTACTAAGGGTAGAATTGCACCTTTTATTGTAACTCTTGCAACAATGTCCGCTTTTAGATCAATCATTAACCAGATGGGGCAAGGTGGACCTTTTACAGTGGATAAAGTGATGTACCAGAGCTTTAGAACAATTGCAGCGGGTCGTGTGTTAGGAATTCCAAACTTAATGATTTTCTTAATTGTTATCACAGTAATTACTGGTATATTGATGAGCAAGACTAAATTTGGTACTTATGTTTATGCAATAGGTTCTAACCAACAAGCTGCAAGATTATCTGGTGTAAAAGTTGATAAAATTAAAACTTTAATCTTTACCTATGCAGGTCTTTTATATGGTTTTGCGGCTTTCCTCCTTGCTTCTCGTTTGACAAGTATACAAGCTGCTTCTGCTGGACAAGCTTATGAAATGGATGCCATTGCAGCTGTTGCTATTGGTGGTACTAGCATGGATGGTGGTAGAGGTAAGATTATTGGTACTTTCTTAGGTGTTTTAATGCTTAGAATTATTAACACAGTACTCATCATGGCAAAGGTTCCTCCTTTCTTGAATGGTCTTGTTACTGGTATCGTAATTATTATCGCAGTCTTAGCACAATCGAGAAAGAAGGATAGAAAATAGTATGACCCATATTGCTATAATTGGTGCCGGCGGAATGGCAGGCTACCACATTAAAGGATTTTTAAAAGCTGGTGCTAGTATTGATGCAATTTGCGATGTCGAAATAAAGAAGGCTCAAGCAGTAGCTCAAGAATATGGAATTGAAAAAGTATATTCTTCTTTAGAGGAAATGCTTGAAAAAGAAACCCAGCTCAATTCTGTTTCAATAATCCTTCCTAACTTTCTTCATTGTTCAACCGCAATAAAGTGCTTGAATCATGGTTTAAATGTGTATTGTGAAAAACCACCAGCACTTAATGCAGAAGAAATGAAAAGAATGAAAGAAGCTAGTGAAAAGAATAACTGTCTTTTAGTCTTCGATTTCAACAACAGAGTAAGACCTGAGAGTATCGCCCTAAAAAAGTATTTTGACGATGGTACCATGGGAAAGGTTAACAGTGCTGAAGCTGTTTGGGCTCGCCGTAGTGGAATTCCTGGAATCGGTGGTTGGTTTACAAATAAAGAAAAGAGTGGAGGCGGTCCTGTAATTGATTTACTTCACATGATAGATCTAGCGCTCTACTTTATGGATTATCCCACTCCGTCATTTGTAATGGCCTCTACTTTTGATGATTTTATGGGTAACCCAGATTTTAAAGGACCTTGGGGTATTCCTGATAATGCTCAAGGAATTTGTAATGTAGAATCAAGCTGTCATGCTTTTGTTAAATTTAGTAATGGAAGTTGTTTATACATTCATAACAGCTGGGCTGAGATGATCGAAAGAGAAAGAGTTGAAGTAACAATACAAGGAACTCTTGCTGGTTGTAGTTTATCGAGAACCTTTAAAGTTGATGGAATTGATGATACCGCCATTGATAAATGTGCTTTATACACAGTTGAAAATGGTACTCATGTTAATAGAAATTTGATAGTTTTACCAGATCCTGAAATGGGACGTATTACAAATGCTCAGTATTTTATTGAAACAGTAGAAAACAAAAGAAAAGCTATTAACACTCCTAAACAAGCGCTAATATTAATGAAGATTATTGATGCTTTGTATTTAAGTACACAAAGCGGTAAACCTATAGAAATAAAGGAATAATATATGAAACGACTTATAACACTTGCAAGTGGTCAATTTGGTGATATGCCACTTGAGCAATTAGCAGATATTGCCTCTAAAATGGGTTATGATGGACTAGAGCTTGCAACCCATGCTCACTTTGATGTTCAACGCGCTTTGCATGAAGAGGGGTACTGCGAGAATATTTGGTCCATTCTGCATTCACACAATCTTGAATGTGTTGCAATATCTGCACACTTAATAGGACAATGTGTTGGTGATGTTTGGGATGAAAGATTAGATAATTTTGCACCTTGCAAACTCTCCGGTAAACCTGAAGCAATAAGAGCTTGGGCAATTGAAGAGATGAAGGATAGCGCAAGGGCTGCTAAGAAGTTTGGTGTAAAAGTTGTTAACGGCTTTACAGGATCTCCTATTTGGTCAAGATGGTATTCATATCCACAAACAAGTGAGAAGATGATAGAGGACGGTTTCAACCTAGTAAAGACACTATGGAACCCTATCTTTGATGTGTTTGATGAGTGTGGTGTTAAGTTTGCTTTAGAAGTTCATCCAACTGAAATTGCTTTCGATTACTATACTACTAAAAAGTTATTTGAACTCTTTGATAATCGTCCAACTTTAGGACTAAACTTTGACCCTTCTCATCTTGTTTGGCAAGGTGTGAATGAAGTAGGCTTTGTCAGAGATTTTGCCTCTAGAATCTATCATGTGCATATGAAAGATGTGAAGCTCAATAATGATGGAAGAGCAGGGGTGTTAGGCTCCTTCATTCCTTTTGGAGATGGTAGAAGAGCTTGGGATTTCGTCTCTGTTGGCCATGGTGATGTCGATTTTGATGGAATTATCCGTGAGCTTAATAAAGCAAACTATACAGGTCCTCTTTCTGTTGAATGGGAAGACTCTGGTATGGATCGTCTCTATGGAGCTCAAGAAAGCTTAGAGTATGTAAAGGATATAAACTTCCCACAATCAAATATCGCCTTTGATAGCGCTCTATCGAATAACTAATATTTTAAAGTCCTTCTTAGCGGAAGGCTTTTTTTTGCCCAAATAATAGGAAAAATCGGAAAAAATTTCAAAAATGATAGATATTTATATGGAAAAATGTCAAATAATATAAATAGAACTATGGAAAAATGACAATTTGTGATTGCTATTCAGTTTAGACCTAATACTGCTAAAGCACTTTTCCATAAGTT
>CAYYEN010000303.1:0-4542 GCA_964470795.1 uncultured Spirochaetaceae bacterium
AAACGCTTCTAGACCTTATTACGCAGGGCAACATCGATGTGCTTTCACATTTAAGTATCGTGGATGGCAGGCTAAAAGCGGATGTTGATTTCTATTCAACGGGCGAAGTGTCTGCCTACGGTGCCGGATCTAGTTCTGGCGGTGGTGGCGGATTGATTTCTTCTGTCTTGGGAAGTACTGGATTGGGTGGTAGCTATCTGGATAGTGACCTTACCAAAACATTCAATGCTTACGCTATTAATCTTATCAATACAAATCTTACTTCGGCTACTGGCCGTATTACGGCGCTTGAAAATTCAACGCCAAATATTGCTTGGGGTACGGCTTCGGCCAACTATATCCCGTTATCCGTTAATCTAGTGTCGAAAAACATATCCATTGATGGGCATACGCATAGCCAGTATCTGCTTACGTCTTCTTATACGGCTGCAGATATCCTTACAAAGATAAAGACTGTAGACGGGGCAAGCTCAGGACTTGATGCGGATCTGTTGGATGGACTAAACTCGAGTGATTTTTTTAAATCAGCACTTTCAACCACAACAGACGTTAATAATGTTACTTTTTGGCAAAATAAAGGAGGTAAACTTTACAATGCTCCTAATGCCCCTTACAATTATTATGCTTTTATTAGCTTTGGCGAGAGCATTTATCAAGGACAATTTAATGCATGGAATAACAATTTAAAATTTAGAGCTGGAGATGAAAGCGGATTGTCTGACAAAGTTTGGGTAGATATATACTCTTCAGGAAACTCAAACAAGAAAACAATCGACTGGTCAGCTAAGGATCTTGCCGCCGTTAACATCTCGGCAGATGGTACATTTCTTTCTACCGGAGCCGCCACGATCCGATCCACATTGGGTGTTGACGGGTTGTCTACACTTAAAGGGATATCGGTAACAAATGGAAGTTATGCCCGTAGTATATCTGTTGGAGCAAATGCCAGTCTGCAGCTGGATGGGGTTGTATCTTCTTACACTTATAGCCTTCCTTCTACGGCCGGATGGTATAGGCTTGCTGTCTCTCCTACCGGAATTAACAGACCGTTCGGGCAATTCGATATCCGGTGGACGCTAAGCAGCTACCACGGGTCTGTGTCTCTTACGGCTGGCACTATGTTTGGCAGTGGGGCATTTATCTCCCAGGCTGCTTGCACTTACTTCGGTATAAGTCTTACAAAGGCCAGAATTGTGTATCACACAAGCTACCCGGGGAATTATGCCTATCTGGAAATTTACAACGAATCCGCACAGCCGGTTGAAATTACGGTAAGAGGGTACAACCTGAACGAATGGACTCCCTATTCTTATGCTACGTCCGGGTTTATTCCTTCTGGGTATACAAGCAGGGAGATATCTTTCACCTCCGGTTACGCTACCTCCGGAAACATATACGCTCTTGGTGAAGTGACAGCTTACTCGGCTTCGGACATCCGGTTAAAGATGGATATCCAACCTATTACTAGCGCTGTGGAGCTGATTGATAAGCTTAGACCTGTGTCGTACAAGTGGAACTCATTGGCCAGAAAGCTGAATCCTATTAAGGGAACCGGTACCGATTACGGGTTAATAGCGCAGGATCTGGAGACGGTTATGCCGGAACTGGTGCATACCATCTACGGGGATTATAAGTCGGTCGATTATGTGAAGCTTATCCCTCATTTAATCTGCGCAATACAGCAGCTGAAGATGGAGATTGATCATTTGAAAAAAATATATTGTTAATAACTCCTTATAATATGGAACAGAAAGAAATTAAGATTACACGAAATGAAGCCATTATACTTAATCAGGTGTTGGCTGGTATTAAAGTTAAAGGAATGGGCGTAGATGCCCGTCGTAAAATGATTGGCCTGAAACTCGATTTGGGTAAGATGGCTAAGACGGCAGAAGATTTTCAAAAGCAGACAGTAGAGTCGCACAAGCCTGATAACTTTATAGAGTTGCAGGCGATCGACACCGAAGCTGGGAAGAAAGAATTTGAAAAGCTTTCGAAGGAAATCGAATCGAAAGTGTACGAAGTTCTTAACCCCTATTACGAAGAGCTTGTTACAATCCATTTTGATGGCATTGCCGCGGAGGAGTTCGATATCCTTTCGGAGCAAAATGAATTGAATCTGTCCGCTCTTGAATTCCTTAACCAAAAATTATTAGCGTAATGGCTCTACCTACTACAGGCATAACTACTACTATTGTGTCGCAGGCAATTGGGCTTGCGTCAAACAATGTGGGTGAGCTGTGTATACGGGCTGCTTCCGGAGGTGTTATGACAACTACCGAGACGCCTAATTTCAATTCGGCTTTTATGGTTTCCGAAAATGGAGGGGGTGTAAATGACGGTGCTTTGATATCTTCAGCAAAACCGTTTTGGAACATCTGGTCCGACGAAAGTCCGGGTGAGTGGCAGTTACCTGGAAACTTTGTAGAACCGGTTTGGTTTCGCCTTAAAAGGGGGTACGATAATACTAGGTATGCTTTTCGGTTAGGTGCGTTTAGAGCTTATGATCATGCAGCTATGGAGCCTACTCCGTTTGGTTTTTCGAGGACATTCACAAAAGGTGCTGCCGGAAGTTCAACCACATTCGATGCAGCGCTGAAAATAAAACTTGGTTCGTACAACTGGGGTAAACTGTCCGGTGTATCGCACTGCAGGTGCCTTACATACGATTCGAACAACAATCTTATATCTTCCAGCGTAGCATTGCCTATTAATACAACGAATCAGTTTATCACGTTTGAGAATGTTCAGTTTACAGTGTCTACTGCCAGCATTGCATCCTACACCTGGACATCGAAGATAGCCTTATGTAACGGCGCCGGTGATGTGCTTGGGGTGCTGCCTACTACAGGAGTTGCAACGGTTGAAATTGTGGCTGCGATTGTAAATACGCTAACTGTAAATGTTGCTGGTAATCCAAAGGTGTTTGCTATCGGTTCTACCCTCATTGGCGGTGGATCTATCTATGCATCCGGTAATTTCAATTCTATGTTTGGCATTTCGGCAAATGGCAGGGTGTTGAATAGTATTACCTACATTGTTAGAAATGCATCCGACAATTCGGTAGTGTCTCAAACTACGGTTACTACATTCAATTCGTACGAATATCCTACAATACTTGATACCTACCTAAATGGCGAAGGCGAAACATTCTACGCTAGCTACGGTAATGGCAGACCATCGCCGGGAGCTAATCAATATCTGCAGGTTATGATGGAATATGTTTAACAATTTAATATAACAATTATGACAACGATTAAAACAGAACAGCGCATTTTGACGCTAGAAACAATTTTAGATACAATAAGAATTAACAGTGAAGCACGCCTTAATGCTACCGGTAGCATAACCAGCTTGAACGGAGAGATAGGTCGGGATAACACATATCTTGGATCGTTCTCTGTTATGCAGACTCCAGAAGGCAAGCTGAGTACGAATCTAAATGTGAACGATTCGTCTGCTATGACGCTGGCAACTGAAGCAGTTAACCAGCTGATTGCTGACATTTCAAATTTTAATGCTTAATTCCCTGCCGGCGAGCTGGCTTAAATGATTGTAATATGAGTAAAAAAGCAAGACGCGGGATGCACATCCGCATTAATTGGCCGATACTTCGGTTAGGTGTTCCGGAAGATTTAAGCAACGCGGAGTCGTTAACGCTGCACATTTCGCGAGTTAACAACAACGTAAAGACATTTATCCCGGACACGCACATGTCGATCTCGGACAATGTGGTTTCGTTTATCGTAACATCCGAAATTCAGAAGGCCCTTACATCCGGAGAGTACAAGGCTACCATATCCTACCGAAAAGTGTCGGCCACGTCTCCCACACTTTGGGAACCTTATGTCCTGGACAAACCATGTTTCACTCTGGTAGATTCTTCGGAAGATCTTGGCGGCACAACCGACGGAATGGAAGTCATAACCATCGAACTGGAAGGCGAGATAGGTTTACCTAAAGAAGCCTTACCCGGAGCAAGCGCATACCAGATAGCCGTAGCCCACGGCTTTGAAGGCGACGAAGCCGAGTGGTTGTATAGCCTTAAAAAGCCAGCCATAGACGCAGCCGCTGCCGCCGCGATAGCCGCCAATGCAGCCACCGATGCAGCCGATGCCGCAGATGCTGCCACCTCCGAGCTCAATACAGTTATGCAGATCCTTGCACAAGCCGAGTCCGGACGCGTGCAAGCAGAACAGGGCCGTATAAACACAGAGTCCTCCCGTCAGCAGGCCGAAGAATCCCGTAACACCAAGGAAGGCGAGCGCAACCAAGCCGAATCCGCACGAGACCAAGCCGAATACGGACGCGTACAGGCCGAGCAAGGAAGATCCAACGCCGAACAGACACGCGAGCAGTCCGAATCCATCCGTTCCAATTCCGAAACTGCAAGGCAGCAAGCCGAAACCTCTCGCAGCTCTGCCGAGACCGCTCGCACGCAAGCAGAGCAATCCAGAGCGCAATCCGAACAGGCAAGAACGCAGGCAGAGACCGCCCGAACCGAAGCCGAATCGGACAGAGAAACCGCCGAAAATGCCCGAA
>CAYYEN010000304.1:0-4532 GCA_964470795.1 uncultured Spirochaetaceae bacterium
AATGGATCAGCAGCATAGGTATCTAGAAAAGTAGAAGGTTCATCCATTAAAATTATATTATATTCTCCAGATAATATTTTTAATAGCATTAACTTGGTTAGTTCTCCCCCACTTAATTGGAACAAAGACTTTTTAATATCACCCTTTTCAAAACCCATCTGAACCAGCATGGCTATTAATTCACTTCGTTTATAATCTGAATCTTCTAATAAAAATTCTATTAGGGTTTCTTTACTAGTTGATACATAATTTTGTTGCTCAAAATATCCAATTCTTGCTTTTGGCGCAATTGTAAAGGCTTGGTCCTTGGAAAGAATCATCCTTAGGAATGTGGTTTTGCCTGCACCATTATCACCAATTATTGCAACTTTTTTTGCTAATGGAATAGTGATAGTTGCATTTTCAAACAGGTGGTTATTACCTAATTTCTTATTAATATTATCACCCATAATAGGATAATTGTTATATAACTTAATAATCTGACTTTGCCTAAATACTACTTCTCTTTCCTTTCTGAGTGGAGCGACTTCATCTAAGTTCTCCAATCTCTGTTCAATGTTTCTTGCAGCTTTGTTTATGCTTTTTTCTTTACTACCCACAGGCTTTTGCATACTTAAGCGTCCACCTTGCTGACTTTTATTTTTATCTGGCCTTCCAATCTGCTTAGATTCAAGACTACTAGCCTGTTTCTTCTTATATTCAATGGATTTTTCCAGACGCTGTTTCTCATCAATATAAAGCTGATATTCTTTTTCAAGCTGGTCTTTTTCAAAGTTTGTTTGGTCTATATAATCAGAGTAGTTCCCATAATACTCTCTTATATCATGGTCCCTTATTTCCCAAATCTTATTAACCAAGGCATCTAAAAAATAACGATCGTGGCTCACTAGAATCAAAGCTCCTGGAAAATACTCCAGTTGATTAATTAATAACTCAACTCCATTTCTGTCTAAATGAGATGTAGGTTCATCTGCAAGAATACATACTGCATTCTCAGAAAAAGCCTGAGAAATTCTATATCTTGTTTGTTCCCCACCACTCATATGGCTATGTCTTTTATCATTAATCTGCCAAACAGAAGTCCAATAATCAAGTTTACTTATATTAATGTCTTCCTTAGGCAGAATTTGAGATATCAAAGCAATTTTACCACTAGCAACAACTTGGCTTCCACTGGGTTTTAATTTGCCTGCTAGTATATTTAGTATGGATGTCTTTCCTGATCCATTATTGCCTACTAAACCAATTCTTTCTCCTTCATAAACGATAAGTTCCTTTATATCCAAGATTTCTTTACCATTGTACTCAAGGTATATATCTTTTGCTTTTATTATTTGACTCATAACTTTACCCCCTATTAAATTGGAGCAACCAAAATAATATAGGGACTAATCCTTAGCCTCCTATTCTTTTATCGCAATAGAAGGAGGCTGCTCATGCCTTCTATCGCTACTTGATAGAAGTCCATATCCATGGTCTCGCCATTACAAATCTCTCCTTTTATTTTTAAGGTTTTATCTATATAGATCCATAGCAAGATTAAATCCCTGCTATGGATCTATTATTATATTTATTTAAATTCTATTACTTCATCTAGTTTGCTTATATTTTCAGAGCTAAATTGATGAGAAATAATTATCACAGTTCTGTCTTTAATTGACAGCAATTGTGATTCAATTGATTTAGCATTTTTTTCATCAAGGTTAGCTAATGGTTCATCTAGTATCAATATGGGGGTTTCCCTTATTATACTTCTCGCAAGGGTAACTCTCCTTTTCTCTCCACCTGAAAGATTAGTGCCTCCCTCATGAATTACCATATCCAGACTATCATGATTAGCATATCTATCTAGACCCACCTTAGACAATAAACTAATAACCTTTTCATCAGGAATTTCTTGATACATTGTAATATTATTCCTTAAGGTTTCTTCAAATAATACTGCATCTTGTCTCATAATAGTAATAATCTGGTTCAAATTTTTGATTTCATTTACTGGAATATCATTAATTTTTACTGAACCAGCACTTGGTCTATAATAATCTAATAGAAGATTCACACTAGTAGTCTTCCCAGAACCACTTACTCCCTTTAATAAATATTGTTTATCTCTTAGAAATTTCATGTTTAGATCATTTATTATATTATCATGATCTTCATATCCAAAAGATATATCTTTATATAAAACTTCTTCGAATTCCTCCTTAGGGATATCTATTGTTCCATGTTTTGTAGACTCTTGATTTATAAATTCTAATATAGACATATTTACAGGTTTTACAGAAACTAAATCCTGTATGAAATAGGATAAAGATATTATGGGATATGATAATTGGTCTATCATACCTACTGCTATGAAGAAATCTCCTGCAGAAAAGTCTCCCCTCAATACTAAATATGCTGCAAAGATAAGTATTATAAAGTGAGAGAAATATGAAAGCAAGGCTGATATACTTCTAGTTAAATATCCAATCTGTCTTTTTTTTAGATTTTTTTCCATAGTATGATTATTTGATTCTATAAACTTTTCTTTAATATTCTTTTCAATTGAAAAGTTTTTAATTATTTCAAAACCATTTAGCCAATCAGTTATAGCTTTTATATGGTTTTCAAATTGTTTCACAAATTCTGTTTGTGCAGTTTGCAATCTCTTTTCCACCAGCTTAGGCACATACAAAGGCATAGTTAGTAGAAACAAAGTGATTATGGCTATCCTATAATCTAATATAAATAATGATATACTCACAATAACAATTTTAATTATTATCTCGGCTAGCATTGGAATGGTACCAAAATATTGATTTTCAATTATCTCCATCTCATTGGTATATTGTGCTATATATTCACCTTGTTTCTTTTTCAAAAAACCTGGATAGTCTTTGGTCAGTAGAGTCTTAAAATAGTCCTGCTTTACTTCTTTTATGGAATTCACAGCAAACCTTCCTCTATTTATATCATATAAATAGAAAGACATTAACTCCATGATTATAAATGCACCAAGGTAAAGCCCATATCTTAAAGTATTATCCATATTCTTCAACAAAGCATAATCCAAGACATCTCCTTTGAAAAATTGGACCCTTACTGCAAAAATAGAAGCTACTACTGAAAAGGCAATAGCCAAGAACAACGATTTCGAATTGCTTTTTATATATTTTTTCATTTTTAATCCCCCTATTTATTATTTATTTAAATAACAATAGAAGGTTGATATTATCCTCCTACTGTTTTAGAAGGATTTTCTTAGTCTAACCACTTTTATCACCTCATTTAGAGCGTAATTTAATTAAATAACTTACTATTCCATCCTCATTCATTATTATCTTGCACTAACTTTGGTAATGGTATTTGCAGAAGTCTTAAAAAGTCCTTTTGTGATTCTAATTCTCTTTCTGCTATAAAATCAATGAATGGTTTATCATCTTCATGTGCCTTTTCAAGGAGTGAAATATAATCTACTCTTAAGATTGGTGGAATTAATGCTGGCAAGTATCCATCCTGTATTAGTGCTGTATTCATTAGTAGTCTAGCGACCCTGCCATTACCGTCTTTAAAAGGATGAATAAATACAAACCTTTTATGAAGAAGGGCTGCAAATTCTACTGGATGATGCTTTCTTCTTTCCTTATTCATCCATCTACATAAATCTTCTATTTCACTTTGAATATTTTCAACCCTAGTAACTGGGTAGTTAGAGCCTGTAATAAATACAGGAATATCACGGTATTTCCCTGCAAATTCTTCATCTATATTATGATAAAACAATTTATGTAAATAAAGAATATCTTTCTCTGCTATTTCCATATTACTAAGTAAAGTAAACATATAATCATATGCTTTGGCATGATCCACTGCCTCAAACATATCTCTTAGGGGTCTTCCCCCCACTGTTAGCCCATCTTCTATTAAAACTTTGGTTTCACTTTCAGTCAATGAGTTCCCTTCTAGTGCATTGGATGTCCATGTTAATCCAATTCGATAAAATTCTTTTATTTGCTTTAACATTTCACCCTCAAAAGGTCTTAATTCATTAATAATCCTTTGATATAACTCTAGTTTTTCAAGATGACTCATAGGTTCACTCCTTTCAATATTTACGGAAATTTTTATAAATATAATGCTCATAATCATTGTACCATACAGACTTTATCTAATAAACATATATTTACTATTTTACATATCCCTAGAATAATGAATTTTACCAGAGCATAGACACCACATATTTTTAATGGACATGTTCCCATGAACAGAAAAGCATTGAATGTCATCTGTCCATTCAATGCCTCAAACCCTTACTATTACTATGCCTTATAGTTTTTCCAACTTCACGATTACCTCAACGTGCCTTGAGAGGTCAATAATGATGTCGTAGGTTGATATTATCCCCCTGGCGGTAAGGCGTATCACTTAGAAAAAGCTTTAATATACACTTAGAAAATATAAAACTTTGTATCTTGTTTACTATTTTTTACTCTCTATGTAAATGATAAAATGAAAATGTACAATTAATGGAAAATAAGAATGTACAAAAG
>CAYYEN010000305.1:0-4530 GCA_964470795.1 uncultured Spirochaetaceae bacterium
CTTTCTTGCTTTTCTCTTTTGTTGTGTTACTCCTTATTTACTATAACATATTTTTGATTTACACAAACTATCTTACACTCTCGCACGGTGATAAAATAGACTACACTATATTGTGTAGTCATAAAGAATTACTTAAATATCGGAACTATTCCCACTCAATAGTTCCTGGTGGTTTACTTGTAATATCATAAAGAACACGATTAACTCCACTAACTTCATTACAAATACGTGAAGAACAAACTTGTAGAACTTCATAAGGGAAGCGGAACCAATCAGCAGTCATAGCGTCTTCACTAGTAACAGAACGAAGAGTACAAACTTCTTTGTAAGTTCTTCCGTCTCCTTGAACGCCTACACTCTTCACAGGTAGTAAATCTGCAAGTGCTTGCCAGATTTTACCATAGAGTCCTGCTTTTCTAATTTCTTCAATAAAGATAGCATCAACCTCTCGAAGAGTATCAAGACGTTCTTTAGTAACCTCTCCAATACATCTAACGCCAAGACCAGGACCTGGGAAAGGATGACGATTAACCAATTCATCTGGAAGTCCTAATTGTCTGCCAAGCTCTCTAACTTCATCTTTAAAGAGTTCTTTAAGAGGCTCTAACAATTGCCATTTTAGGTCAGAAGGAAGTCCTCCAACATTGTGGTGTGATTTTATAGTAGCCGACGGTCCACCACTTGCCGATTTCGATTCTATCACATCAGGATACAAAGTGCCTTGAGCTAAAAAGGAAATTTCACCGCATTTTCTTGCAGCATCATAAAAGGTATCAACAAAAAGCTTACCAATAATCTTACGCTTAGCTTCAGGCTCAGTAACACCTTTTAAGGCTGAGAGAAAAGCCTCCTCGGCATCCGCATAATAAAGTCTCATGTTAAACTGGCCTTTAAAAAGGGAAAGTACTTCCTCTGCTTCATTTTTTCTAAGCATACCATTATTAACAAATACACAAATTAGTTGGTCGCCAATTGCTCGATGAATAAGAGCGGCAGCAACAGAAGAGTCAACTCCACCAGATAACCCACATAATACTTGTTTATCTTTAACAACTGAGCGAATTCTTGCAATTTCATCCTCGATAAAGGAATCCATATTCCAATCAGGAGTTGCTTTACAGATATTTAAAACAAAGTTTTTAATTAAGGTAAAACCTTCTTTTGAGTGCACTACTTCAGGATGAAATTGTACACCATAAAACTTTCGCTCATCATCAGCAATTGCAGTATTTAAACAATTAGGGGTTTCCCCTATTCTCTTAAAACCATTTGGAATAACTTCAACACTATCTCCATGGCTCATCCATATTTGAGTATTGTTTGAAATTGAATTAAATAGTAGAGATTTCGAATCTAATATTGTAAGGTTGGCAAGTCCATATTCTTTTTTAAGTGGACAATTAACTTTACCCCCAAGTACAAGGCTCATAACTTGTAAGCCATAGCAAATACCTAAAACAGGTATGCCAAGGGTAAAGATACCACTATCTGGGCGAGGACTTCCTTCCTCATTAACAGAGGAAGGTCCGCCAGATAGTATAATCCCTATAGGGTCATATTTTAATATTTCTTCTTTAGTTGCAGAAAAGGGTAAGATCCGGCTATAAACGCCAGACTCCCTTACGCGTCGAGCAATAAGCTGACTATATTGGGCTCCAAAATCTAGGACTAGAACAGTATCATGATGCTGCATTTATTTCTCCAGTACCTAGATTTTATCAAAAAATCTTTTCTTAAAAAACTACCAAATTAAATCTTTTATTGGCGGATAAGCTTTTTTTACAGCTTCAGAGACAGCTAAGCCTAAAACAACGCCGATACCAGCTTGTCCAATATTACCAGGAATTTCAGCAAGAGCAGCTTCAAAGCCTGTTAAGAAAAGGCCAGAGAGCAAGTAATAACCACCTGCTACAATTACAATAGCAGCAGCACCAGCTACAAGCTTCTGCCAGAATTTTACATTTTCTTTGTTGATAATTAAACCAATTGCAAGGCCTTCAATACCATGAACCAAAAAGGAAACAACTGCCCAAGATGCATAGCCGCCGATTAAATCAGCTAGGGCGGTACCAAGACCACCACAGATTAAGCCTGTGATAGGACCAAGCGTAAAAGCGATAAAACAGATAGCAACATCGCCTAAATGTAAATACCCTTTAACTGTAGGAATTCTTACTACCATAGTAAACACAGTTACAACCGCTGTTAGAATTGCTATAATTGCAATCTTCAATGCTACAGATTCTTTTTTCATTACACATTTCTCCAAACCGTAAATATAATTAATGGAAGAATAACACTTATTACGATTTGAGTAAACGTACTAAAACCCCAATTAAGCTTATTGTAACTAGTTCTCGCCCCTTTACCTCTAAAACCTCTCAGCTCTAAACCGGAGGCAGTAATGGGGATACTTTTAATGGCATATACTAAAACTGCGGTTAAAGACGGGAATAGCTTCTTAAACCGCCCTTTTTTCGATTCCTCCCCCTCTTCAGGATTTGGAAGCCTTAAACTCTGGCTTTCTCTAATTTCACTAAAAACAGACGCAATGGACGGGATGAAACATAACGCAAGCGATATCACCAAGGCTGCGTTGTATGGGAGGCGAAAGAATCTTAAGCCGAGGAGTAAATCATTATTAGTTGAAGTTTGCAGCAATAAGGCTGTGATAAGGGATATGAAGATAAATCTATTTGCTACTAAGAGTAAGTTATTTAATGCATAATCAGAGACTAAGACAAAGTTGTTAATTTCAAATAGTGCTTCCCCTTTTTGACTTTGCAAAGGCAGAAACAAAACCATAAAACCCACAATAGGAAGTAGTAACTTTATATTGTTAATAGTTTCTTTAATACCAACAGATAAAAAACATAGTATAACAGCAAAAGCTGAATAGCAAAACAGATGATAAATTGTAGGGTCAAAGAAGATAAGAATACAAGAAGTAAGAGTAAAGAGAAGTTTTGCTCTTACATCTGTATTATGATACAAAGAATTGCCTTTTATATAGGTATTAGTCTTCATTTCAATACCCCGTTTTCTATCCTATATACCTTTGAGGCAAAGGTTGTCGCAAACTCCATATCATGGGAAATTAGTAGAATTCCTGCACCTTTTTGAGACAATAGAGAAATAATATTTCGTGATTCTTTATAGCTGAGAGCTGAATCTATTTCATCAAGAATATAGAACTTACGATTTAATAAATAATAAATTGCAGCTTGTAAGGTCTTTCGCTTTCCATAAGAAAGCAAAGTGGCTGTATCTGTTAGCTTCAAGTTAAACAGCTTAGCAGTCTCTTCTAATAAACTCTCTTTCTTCTCCTCGCTCAGTTTTAAAAAGCTCAGTCCATAAGAGAGTTCATCTTTTACAGTTGGTAAAAAGATTTGAAAATCTGGATTTTGATAAAAATACCCTATATTACGTTTTCGATTTTTCTCGTTAATCACCTTATTATCGAGATAAAATTTTCCATCTAAAGGTTCTTCTAGCCCAACTGCTAAGCGAGAAAAGGTACTCTTTCCAGATCCATTTAAGCCTACCAATGCAACTATTTGTCCAGTTTCTACAGAAAAAGAAGGAACTGATAAATTAAACACACTACCTGTAGACTTACGTTTTTGTGAGTATTTTACATCACGGGCTTCAAAGACAGTTTTTATCTTTTCTTCTTTAATTTCAATCGGTGCTATACTCTCAAGTTCATTAGGAATATCGGTCTCATTATTTTCAACTAAAGCACCATTCTTAAAAATGTAAATTCTATCAAATAAGCCTTTATACCACTTAGTAAAATGACTTGCAAGCACTAAAGAAGAGCTCTCTCTTTTTGCTATTTTATCTCTTAATTTTTCTCTATAAAAAATATCAAGATCATCAAAAGATTCATCATAAATTGTAAGCTCTGGATTAATAGCTTCATTTACTGCCAGCATAAGACGTCGAGTCTCACCTCCAGAAAGCTGAAAGGTGTTAACTTCTTTAAGAGATTCTAATCCCCAGAAAGATAGAGCGTATTGAATTCTTTTTTTTATTTCCTCACGTTCTAAACATAACGATTCTAACGGATAGGCAATCTCATCAGTCACTAAAGTGGTAATAATAAAGGAGGCTGCATTTTGAGGTACCAAGGAGACTGTAGAAGTTAAATCATATGGTTCCAATTGTTCAATATTTGTACCTTTTAAGGAGACAAGTCCCGAAAGAGTTCCAGATGCAAATTTTGGAGTTAGTGCGCAAGAAATAGAAGCAATTGTACTTTTTCCAACGCCAGGCTCTCCTAGTATTAAGATATTTTCTTTTGACTCAATATGAAATGACACAGAGGAAAAAACAGGTCTTGCTTTTTCTTCTGTGTAACTTTCATAAGAAAATTCTACATCTTTAAATTCGAGCAACTTCATTTTTTAACGACTATCTGGTTATACATTTCCTTAACTTCTGTTTCAACAACAGTGTGGATTTCTTTGAGTTCATCTTCGCTCATATCTTTTGTTTCAATTGGTTTACCATAAGTAACATAAACAT
>CAYYEN010000306.1:0-4527 GCA_964470795.1 uncultured Spirochaetaceae bacterium
ATTTGGACTTGTTCCCCTATTCTTGGGATTAGGATATTTAATCGATACAGAAATTACCTTAATGGGTCTTTCAATAGCTAGTATAAAATCTAAAACTAATTGTCCAACCCTTTATAACGATATTCTTTAGGATAACTTATGAAAGCAAGGCATCTTTCCCATCTTGCATTAATACTGCAAATAATTTTAGCTCTGTTCTTTTGCTGGACCTCTGCCTTTACTATTTTCAAAAGTTTCAACGAGGATTCTTTAATTTTTATTCAATCTCTCTATGATTTCCTACCTTGCTTTGTTATCTGTATAGCTTCCTTAATAACTGAAATTATTCTGACGGTTAAGCATAAGTCTCACTTATCGGAAAGAGAATTGTTACCTTTGCTATTTCTATTTATCACACTGCAAAATATAGTAGTGTTACCAAAACTCTATTTCTATTCCACTTCTTATCCCATTTACTACATAAATGGTTTTATTATAGCTTCTCGCTTTGTCTTAATAATGGTCTCAGTTCTTTTCCTTTTTTCCTCCCTCATTATGATAGGGGCCCAAATTCCAAAGAATTCAGCTATTTCCACAATCTCTTGTGTTGTCGCCTTAATGATTGCTTTAATCATTCCTATAGATACAAATTACATTACAAACTTAGGTGGTAATGATATCTACAATTCAATATTCGTAATATTGATAATAGTTACTTTCGTTATTTCGATTATTTTAAATACTCTTACTATTTTTTCAAATGAAGTAACTAACAAAAACATAGAAAAGAATATTGCCTTCTGCTTTATGCTACTTGCTGAAATCTTCATAGTCTTTAATTTAAATGCACCAGCTCTTCCTTTTATTGGAGTTGGTCTCTATGTTATAAGCAATATTCTTTTAATTGCTTCTTCTAACAATTATTAAGATTAAAAAATTCCTCCTATCAAAATTTCTTTCAATAAGAGGAACTCATTTGTTTTAAACTATATCTTAGTTCATTTCCACAATTGATTTATCGTAATCTGCAGGTGGAATGTAGCCTAATAAAGCCATACAAGTAGCTGCAATGGAGGAAATACCAAGGCCTTCATTTAAAGTCTTTGAATATTCACCGTTGTAAGCTGGATCGTAGATAATGCAAGGTACAGGGTTTAAAGAGTGAGAAGTCTTAGACTTAGGATCGCCATTAGCTTTAGTCTTAACACTACCATCTTTTCCATGCTCATACATATCATCAGCATTACCGTGGTCTGCTGTGATAACTAAAATACCACCAGTCTCTTCAATAGCTGCTCTAATTCTACCAATTTGTAAGTCCATAGCTTCCATGGAACAAACTACAGCTTCAAATACGCCTGTATGTCCAACCATATCGCCATTAGGAAAATTCAATTTGATATAATCCCATTTACCGCTCTTAATTTCTTCAATAACTCTGTCTGCTATTTCAGCACACTTCATCCAAGGTCTTTGTTCAAAAGGAACGATATCAGAAGGTACTTCAACATACTGCTCCAATTTCTCATTAAAATAACCAGAACGGTTGCCGTTAAAGAAATAGGTAACGTGACCAAATTTTTGAGTTTCAGAAATTGAGAATTGTTTTACTCCTGAATTGCAGAGATATTCTGCCATTACTCTTGAAAGAGAAGGAGGGGAAACTAGATATTGGTGAGGAACATGAAGGTCTCCATCATATTCCATCATTCCGGCATATTCTACTTGTGGAACACGCTTTCTATCAAACTCAGTTAAATCTTTAGCTTCGAAAGCTTTTGTAATCTCTAAAGCTCTATCGCCTCTGAAATTGAATAAAATTACAGAATCGCCATCTTCAATGGTTCCAACTGGTTTTCCATCTTTACCAATAACAAAAGGAGGTAAATCTTGGTCAATTGCATGAGTCTCATTTCTTAAGGTTTCAATTGCTTCATGAGCAGAGTCAAACATTCGTCCTTCCCCTAATACATGAGTATACCAACCTTTCTTAACCATATCCCAGTTAGCATTATATCTATCCATAGTGATAACCATACGACCACCACCGGATGCAATACGTGCATCGAATGACGCATCATTAAGAGAGTTTAAGAACTCTACAAAGGGATCAAAATAATCTAAAGCACTTACTTCACCAACATCACGACCATCTAAGAGAGCATGAATTCTAACTTTCTTAACTCCATCTTTCTTAGCTTCTGTTACCATAGCCTTTAAGTGGTTAATATGTGAGTGTACATTACCATCAGAAAGTAAACCAATGAAATGAAGAGTTGAATCTTTTGCTTTGCAATTTTCAGCTAACTTCTTCCAAGTAGCACCTTCAAACATATGACCGCTTGAAATAGATTCTGAAACTAAACGTGCACCTTGAGCGAAAACACGTCCGCAACCCATTGCATTATGGCCCACTTCACTATTTCCCATATCATCATCAGAAGGAAGTCCTACAGCAAGTCCATGAGCTTTTAATTTTGTCCAAGGAGCAACAGAATAAAGCGAATCTAAATTCTTTGTCATTGAGGCAGCAACTGCATCTCCTGCAGAATATTTACCAAACCCGACACCGTCCATTATAACGAGCACTACTGGCCCTTTTCTAGAAATTTTTCCAGACTTTTTTAAAGCTTCTGTCATTTATTATATCCTTATATTAATAATATATATTATACTTAACCTATTTTTCAAGAATAGCAGTTGCTTCTTGTAACCAAACAAGAGTTTCTTTTTCAACTTTATCCTTGAAAGACTCAAAAATCCACTTATGATAACTATTAATCTGCTTTAGCTCTATATCAGATAATAAAGATAAGTCGATTAACTCTCTTTCATAAGGTACCATGGATAAAGTTTCAAACGATAAGAATTGGCCAAATTGAGTTTTGGCTGCTCTCTGAACTGCGATCAAGTTTTCTATACGAATACCATATTCGCCTTCTTTATAAAGTCCTGGTTCATTAGAAAGCACCATACCTACTTTTAAAGGTTCCTTGTTTACTCTAGTAGAAATACTACAAGGTCCTTCATGCACATTCAGCCTACAGCCAACTCCATGGCCGGTTCCATGATAAAAAGACATACCTGCTTGCCATAAGTATTGTTTAGCAAGGATATCGAGTTGAGGTCCGTAAGTACCTTCAATAAACCAACAGCTGCCTAAAGCAAGATGGCCTTTTAAGACTATTGTGTAATCACGCTTTTGAGCTTCTGTTGCTTTTCCAAAGAGCAAAGTTCTTGTTAAATCGGTAGTACCATACTCATATTGAGAACCGGTATCTAAAACTAACAAGTTATCACTATCGATTAAAGATGAAGTTTCCTTTGTTGCACTATAGTGGCACATTGCCCCATGAGGACCAAAACCAGAAATAGGACCAAAGGAAGGCTCTAAATAGCCTGGCATCTTTTGTCTTTCTTCTTCAAAGAGAGTCGATACTGCAATTTCATCAAGGTTTGTTTTATTTTTAAGTTTAGCTCTAAAATTAGCATAAGCAATACCATCAAAGTAATGAGCTTTTCTCATTCCTTCTAATTCAGCTTCGTTCTTTTGAGCTTTAGCAAGGGTCGAAAAGTCCATTCCTAAAACACTATCACAATTGAAGTATTTGGCAAAACTTTGGTTTACTTTATTATCATCATAATAGAATTTAAGAGTATTAGAATCTAGTTGCTCATAAATAGCATCATAGTCTGCTATTTTACAAACCTTTTCAACTTCCGCTTTTAACCCTTCATTAAAACGCTTTGGGTTAGTAAATAAAATAGCCTCATCAAGAGTTACTAGCAAATATGCAACAAATACTGGTGAATGTGGGATATCGTTAGCACGTAGATTAAGAGCCCAAGCAATATCATCTAAGGAAGCAATCAAAGTTGCATTTGTTCCCTTTTTAGCTAATTGATGACGAATCATATCTAGTTTTATTTTACGACTTACACCAGCATATTCTAATGCAAAGTCTTCACACTTTGAAAAAGGGAAAGCTGGTCGGTCGGTCCAAAAGCTATCTAAAAGATCTGGAGTTGCTACAAAGCTAATCTGTTTTTTAGCAAAACGTGTTGAAAGCTCCTTGAACTGTGCAATGGAAATTGTCTTACCATCAACTCCCAATTTAGCACCTTTTAAAAAGGTATTCTCAATAAAATCATAAGGATTTAAAGTCGATTCAAAATCTAACTTCATTAAAATAAACTCACTATTTTCTATCTGCTTTGCACCTTGAATATAATAGCGACTATCGACCCATAAATAAGCTTTGTTCTTTGTAACTAATACAGTACCAGCGCTACCAGTAAATCCAGAAATGAATTCTCTACTTCTAAAATATGCTGATACATATTCACTTTGATTATAATCAGTACCGGTAATTAGATAACCTTCAAGTTTATTTTCTTCCAGTTTTTCTCTTAATAGGCTTAACTTCTTGTTTATGTCCATTTTTATCCCCTTTATTGCAAATTATATATAATATGATACCACCTAAAATCATTGCTAAACAAAAGATTTGACCTTTTGAAATATTTAAAAATGATTCAAACAGGGCA
>CAYYEN010000307.1:0-4520 GCA_964470795.1 uncultured Spirochaetaceae bacterium
GGTATATTAATAATAATTCAACAATTTCAAGAGTACAAATAGGCTCAACAAATAAAGAGTTAGCTATACAACAAATGCTACTTGCACAATCACTAGGTATGAAAGCGAGTATGTATAGAAATAGATACGATAGAGATAAAACTAAAATTAGATATAGGGTTGAGTTTACACCAGATGATAAATTAATAACCTTTATGAAATCTAAAAAGAAAATAGATAATATGAGTAATAATATTAGAACAAATAAATCAGTAAACACAACTAATTTATGTAAGCTAACTAAAGCTAATCAATACACTAAAGAAGGTTACTCATATGATGTAACTACTGAATCAGAACATTTTACTGTATCTGGTATATATTCGCATAATTGTAGGTCATTTTTAACTCCTTGGAAAAACGAAGAAGGAGAGTATAAATTTGATGGCAGATTTAACCAGGGTAAATAAAATTGCCCCTCTATATAGAGATATATAGTAGAAAACTTCGTGAACCTAGAAAACTAGGGTGTACGATTTACGCATAGGAACACTAGGATAATGAGTGCTAAAAATCGTGCTAACAGGGAACACTGCTTATTAAAAGGGCAATCCTGTGCCAAGTTTGTTTTTTATATAAAACAAAAAGGTCAACAGACTATCGAAACAATAACACAAGACTTTCCTTGTGTGAATAATGGAGTAGAGTACACTATAAGTGAAAATCTTATAGTGGAAGTGCGAAGGTTCTTATGAGTGTTCATAAGAATATGATATAGTCGGACACTATTTTTATAGTGTTGGTAGTAACTATTAATCTTCCACAAATTGGAATATTAAATAAAGGAGATGAAGAAGGATACTTCAAAATGTTAGACAAGAGAATGGAACTTGTTAAAGACGCTTTAATGTTAAAACATAAGCTATTAGAAGGAACTAAATCTGATGTTTCCCCTATACATTGGCAACATGGTGCAATAGCAAGATTAAAATCTGGGGAAACAATAGACAAGCTATTACATGGTGGTTATAGTACAATTTCAATAGGTTATATAGGTATTTATGAAGCAACTAAACTTGTAACAGGTAAAAGCCATACTACACCAGAAGGTAAAGAATTTGCAACAAAGATACTAAAGAAACTAAATGAATACAAAGACAAGTGGACTAAAGAAGAAAATATACAATTTGCTGTATATGGTACACCTGCTGAAAACCTAACACATAGATTCTGTTCAATAGATACTGATAGATTTGGAGAAATAGAAGATATAACAGATAAAGGTTATTATACTAACTCATACCATGTAGATGTTAGAGAAGAGATAGATGTGTTCACAAAATTTGATTTAGAATCAGAATACCAAAAAGACAGTACAGGTGGTATGATATCATATGTAGAAATACCAAATATGAACAATAATACAACAGCAATATTGTCTATGATGAAGCATATATATGATAATATCACATATGCTGAATTTAACACAAAATCAGATTACTGTATGGAATGTGGTTTTGATGGAGAAATTAAAGCTATTGAAGGAGTTTGGACTTGTCCTAAGTGTAACAATACAAATAGAAAAACTTTATCAGTAGTTAGAAGAACTTGTGGTTTAACTAAATAGACCACACTAAAAGCCTAAAAATTGCAGGGAACTCTTTAGAGCTATAATCTACTAAGTTTAGAGAAGTGATTCACTAAATGGCAAATAGTAATGTATTTGGTACAGTAACAAGGATTATAGATTAGACAATCTGCATCCAGACCTCTTATATAAGAGGGGGGTTCAACGACTATAACAGGAGATACTATGCTTACCTTATCGCCAATAAAGTAAACAAATAGTATAAAATAATAAATAACAATGCAAATATTCAGATAAATCAACAAAAGTGCGATAAGGTAAGTAATGGAATAGTCTAGTCCGACTTTTAATTAAGTGTTAAAGTAAGGGGAAACCCTCGGTATTAACGATTTAGGAGAGAATTTCTGGAATGAAGGAAGAACAAAAGAAATAGTAGATAGAGTATTGCATATATAAGGAGAATAGAAAAGATGAGATATCAAGATATAAAACCTCTTGATGTAGCTAATGGAGATGGTATAAGAGTTACCATCTTCGTTAGTGGCTGTACAATAGGTTGTAAAGGCTGTTTTAATTTAGAAGCACAAGATTTTAACAAAGGTAATTTAGTAACAGAAGAAACATATAAAGAATTAGAGAAGCTATTAGATAAGCCTCAAATTCAAGGTTTAACAGTTTTAGGTGGTGAGCCTATGGATAATGCCAAAGGAGTATTAAACCTGCTTAAATCGTTAAATAAAGGCATTAGAGAGAGAAACCAAGATGTGTGGTTATTCACAGGACACTATATGGAAGAACTTAAAGGAGTTCAAAAAGAAGTATTAGATTATGTAGATGTAGTGATTGATTCACCTTTTGAATTAGAGAACTATGCTCCAGATTTATACTTTAGAGGTTCTTCTAACCAAAGAATGTGGGTAAAAGAAAATAATGAATGGATTATAAAGGAGAATATAGATGAATAGACAAACAACTTATTTAGATATATTATGTATGATGGCAGAAGATGATATAGAAGCATTAACTAAAGCTATAATAACTTTTGAAACAGGTTTAGATGATAAAGAAATACTAGATACCAAATATAATGAATATCTTAAATCTGATATTGACTTACTAGATAGATTTTTCTATGAGTTTTAGCTTAGAACAAATAGTAAACATATTATTAGATATGGGTATAGATAATGTTAATGATATGAATAACATAATATACCTATATCAGTTATATGGTATTCAAGTATATGGTACATATTTTATAGAAGATGTAGAGTTTCTAATTACAGAGAATACACTACAAATAAAAGATATGTATAAGGTAGATATTAATAAACCTGTAGAAGCAAATGTACTTTTTGATGAAAAGATAGATATACTCCTAAAAATCGTTAAATGGTATAAGCTTAGTTCTTGTAATGATTCAATAGAGTGTAAACCTATATTAGAAGAACAAAACAAACTATTTAGATTTACTTATAAAGCATTAATTATACTGCTACTTTCGTTATTTGTTGCAGTTACAATGTTATTAATGAATTTATAAAATTATTGTGATTTAATATAATAAGGAGAATAAAATGAAATTTAGACCATATGATGTAATGGATATAGCTGTATATGTAATTAATAAAACAATAGATAAAGGTAAACCTGTAAATGAACCAACATTGCAGACTTTACTAAAACAGATACAATTAACCTTTATTAACCTAAGAGGTGTAAAATGTTTTAATGGTGGGGAAAGTTTAATAGATGGTGAAGTAAAGAATTTTGAGGTATATGAAGCATTTAACAAATATACAAAAAAAACAATACCTTATCAAGAAAGCTGTAAGACCTTAAAAGTTTTAGGAGTTAGCTATAAACTCAATTACTATTATGAACATAAAATAAGAGAAGAAGATAAAAAACTTATAGATAGAGATATAGATAAATATATACAAAAGGATAATAAGAAGGAGGTAAACCTTATAGAAAAATTAGATATCATAAAGCAAAGTGAACTAACCACAGTAAGAGAGGATAGAGTAAATATTAAGAATCTATTTAGGCATAAACACCTATACGAAGCTCTAGTATGTATTAAACAGTATACAATGAAAGATGTAACTATGCGTATACCATTCACAAGAATTAAAATATCTTCAGAAGTTAGATTAGATATTCATAATAAAACAGAAGTTTATATATTTATAAGCTACTCTGGTGAAACTGTTTTAAGGTATAGCATATACCCAGATGGTTATATAGGCTACCAACAGATAACCTCATATCATATTACTGAAGAAAAAGAAGCAGAGGTAATAAGAAAGGTTTCTAAGTATACTGATAAGAACCCAGAAGCCTTCATACAACACATAGGTAATCGATTAGATAAGATAATAGATAAGATTTAGATAAGGAGAACAAGATAAAGAATATAAGTATAGAAGGCTTTACGATAGAATTATAGTTAAAAATAAGAAGGTGATTAAATAATGAAAGGAGAACTAAATGATAATACTTAGAAATATAGAAGCAGAAACCATTATTAAGTTGCTTTCAGTATACAAAGAAATAACTTGTACCTATATACACCCTTATAGTAAGAATATATATAAAGGTAAGTTTAATACAATATTCTATAACTCTGATATATGTAATGAACAAAGCAGACCTCAATTATACCTATCCTATCTAGATTATGAGTTTGAATACCCTATACCATTAAACTGCATAAAATCAATAGAATTACCTAATAAGTATACCAAACCTATATAGCTTAATAGTGTGTTAAACCTTTATCATATAATATAACTTACTCAACCGCTTGAATAACTTAATAATAAAACATATATCTTTACTCTATATATATATATATAGAGTAATATATTCTAAAATCATAAAATTTTTTATAGAAAAAAATCACTTTTTATAAATAATCTATTAATCGAATTTATTAAACCTATTTATA
>CAYYEN010000308.1:0-4520 GCA_964470795.1 uncultured Spirochaetaceae bacterium
ATTTTTATCCTCTTTACAAAACTTAATTTTGCAATGTATTCTCTAACATATGTTAAATATAGGTTTCAGAGCTCATGATTTCGGTACTTTTTCTTCTCCCGAAGAATTAGCAATCACTGTTGAAAAAATTCAATCTCCCTCTTTTATTCAGTTAGCACTGAATAAATCTTTTCCCTCTGCCCTCCCTTGGAAAGACTGGAATGAGGAGTATATCTCAAGCTTTTCTTCCGCTTTTGAACGTCATAACGTTCAAATTGGAGTAATTGGTTGCTATATAAATCCTGTTAATCCAGATGAAGAGTTAAGAAAAAAAGATATGGAAAGATTTTCAACTTCCCTCCGTTTATCTAAAGCTTTTAAATGCAGAGTAGTTGGAACCGAAACAGGCTCCTTCACAATAGATAACAGCTACTCAACAAAAACATCCAGTAACAAAGTGTTATCACGCTTTTACCACAGTCTCGATTACATGCTAGAACAAGCAATTAAGTATGATGCAGTTTGTGCCATAGAACCAGTTGCTAAACAACACACCATCTGTTCTATTGAAAGAAGCGCCGCTTTATTAGATAAATTTAAGGATGATCACCTAAAGATTATTTATGACCCCATCAACCTCCTACCTTTCATTGGCTTGACTGAAGAAGATGGAGCTGTATTAGAAACACCTTCAAACGAAGCAGTCGAAAAGTATGTTAGTAAAGCCCTCGATATCTTCGGAACTCGACTAGCAGCAATCCACTGCAAAGACTTTCGTTTGAGCGAAGAAGGGTATAAAATTTGGAATATACCTTCTCCTCATGGCGTCTTTAATTGGTCCATTGTCTTTAATCAACTAAGACAAAGAAATATCGATGTTCCTATCTTACTAGAGGATTTAAACCCTCAAACAGTTGCATCAGATCTTCTTGCCTTAAAACAATTGTAAATTAGAACGCCAACTTAACAATGATTAAATAATTCCTAAATTTGGACTTTTCCGAACTTTTGAGAAAAGAACTCAAGAAGGGTTTCAACTTCCTTATTAGTTAATTGTAAGCTATTAATAGATTTGTAGGAGCAGTTCGCTTCCCCTATGGTATTTTGACCTATTTCTTGCCATTTTAAGCAACCCTCAGTATTTATATGCTTGCCATACTCGCATTCTATAAAGGAGGCTTTAGCGCCCTCGCGCCAAGAGCGCATTAAATAAACACAGCTAATAGTATCATCTTCAGCCTTAAACTGACATTTATAAAAGACAAAACCAATATTATTAGCACTCTTACAAGGCGCGGTAACATACCCTTCATCAAGACGGGAGATAATCTTGCAGTTTTTAAAAAGAGCATCCCCTCCACCAAAAATAAAATCTACATTACCAGAAATTGTTGAGTTATCAAAATAAGAGAGACTCATCTCTCTCTTTGTATCACGACGAGGTCCTATAAAGCCATTCTTAAGCACTTCTTTTTCAGGAAGAGGTGCTAAGAACAAGGTATCTTGATACCCTTCTATAACACATTCTGTTATATAAGCTTTTTTAACATCTAAATAAAGACTAATTGCTTGCCCTATCTGCTTTCCATATCCTGAATCATTGATTATTGAAAGATTTGAAAGTGTTAAATTTTCCCCCGAAAAGAAGGCTGTAAATGAACGAAAGGTTCCTAATTTTAAACCATTTAAATGTGGTTTATAGCCGTAATCGGAATTAAGGATTACAGTTTTACTAGAACCTTGCCCAATAAGAGTAATAGCTTTTTTATCAGAAAAAAGCTTTTCTTTATAAACACCCTCTCCAATTTCTATTACTGCCTCTTCATTATAAGGCACTGCTTGAAGCGCTTCTGTAATAGTTGGATAAGAGTCAGAATTTTGTTTATCAACTTTTAAATGTAACATCACTTAAGCATACCACGCATCAGCTGGCTTGAGGAGAGGGGAAATCACTACCATCAGGATTGGAAGGAGAGAAGGATGCAACATCTATATCTAATAGCTGAATGTAGTAATTTATTTTATCAAGAGAATCTAGAACTCCTTCAAACAAGAGAACTCTATCTTGAGAATTTCCCTCTAAGTTCATCATGGGAAGGCCATAGTTTTCCATAATTGGAAGACAGTCGATTTCTTTCTGATCTGTAACACAGAGGCTTTCTGTCATTATCTCAGGTTGATAATTATATTTACAACGCTTAAAAACAGCATTTCCCAACTTATCTTGGTTACAGCTATTGCCAAACAAACGACAAATTAATGGACGTGCTTCATAGACTGAACAATGGTAAGGAGTATTTTCTCTAAACAAGGGACAAAACTCAAAATTATTAGTTTTAAAGAATTCTAGTTTTTGCTTTATTGCTTCCCAGTCCGGCATACAAAACCGAATATAGGAGGCAACTAACAAGGCTTCAAGCTTAGTGATGTCGGGAACGAAGTGACGACAACACTCTCCACAACCTGAAGGGCAATGGATATTATATTTTTCTTGAAAGAAGGTAAAAGAATTCTTAGTATCTTCAAAAAAGTTGTAAAGCTGTTTTAACTCTTGTCCTAAGCTGGTAGAAGCTAGAGTCTCTAAAACTGTAGTAAATTCATTCATGAAGAAAAAATACAGCAAAATATTTTTCTTATGCAATTAGTTTTAATAAAATATTTTAATTTTTTTTGATAAAACTAATAACCTCTTTAACAGTGTCAAACTGAGTATGTTTTAGTCCAACTCCATCAACATCGACCTCACCTACTTGGTTGTCCACAGGGTCCCAACGATAGCCTGCTTTTCCAGTAAGAGGCTCTAAACAACTATCATTTGCGACCATTCGGTATATATCTAGGTTACCAAAGTAGTATTGTTGTCTCTCAGTATTGTCTTCCTTAAAGGAGCTTGCGCCAAAGGAACAATCTACTGGACGCCAGCCGATATCACTGCCAAGATACACTTGTGCCCAATCGTGAGAGGAGGCTTCTTCTGGAAGGACATACCAACCAGATTGCCAAGAGGCGGGAATTCCTGCCATTCTGCAAAGGGTTATAAACAAAATTGCATACACTCCACAATCCCCTTTTAAGTTGAGAGCAGCATATTCGCTAATGCAATCGAGAAGGGAATAGTAGGGCATAAAGCTATACTTCACATTAGAAGTAATCCAGGTGTAGATCAACTGAGCTTTCTTATATAAAGATTTCTCTTCCCCTACAATCTCTTTAAGGAGTTCTTTTAAATAAGGAGTAAAAACTATATGAGGAGCCACCTCTGTTAAATACTTTTCATACTCCTTTTCTACAAAAAAATCATAATTTGGACAAATCGCTTTATAGTTAGCCTCAATATGATAGGAAAAGGTAATACTAAAGGTCGTATCTTCTTTTAAGACCTCTTCAAACTGACAAGTTCTCATTAGAGTATCTGGGCTATCGATGCTAATGAGGTTATCTGAATGGGATAAAATCTTGATATCGGTAATTCCTAAAGTCTCTTTAACTAAGGGTAAGTTTACAAAGGCCCTTTTTCCTAACAATGACTTATCTAGCACCTTCAGCGTTGCTTTGAGGGTGATATCAGCTTCTTTCTTCCCCTTCTCTTTCATCACCATCATATTATTTGTACGTAACACAGACTCAGCACTTAAGGAGTAATTACGAAGTTCGGGGCATCTAATTAATGCATTTTCAACAATTCGAGCCTCATAATGGACTTCTTTATTGATATACTTAAAAGCTACATCTCCACGAATAGTAAAAAGCTTTAACATTCCCTCTTTATATTTATCAGGGCATTCTTGTTGTAATAACACTTCTGCCTCTTGATAAGTAAAAGGATAACAAACTGAATAATCCTCTATATTATGTAGTTCTAGTTTTAATCGTTCTCTAAGAATAAAAGGTAACGCAACATTGTCTAACTTATAAGAGATAAGTTGCTTTTCAAGTTCAAAATCTCCAGCTAACTTAGCTTGTAATATAGCTTCCGGTAATTCTATATATTGTGTGTTTATACTTTTCATAAAAGAAGTGTAACACAAAATAAAAGCAAGAGACAAACACAATTAGAAGTATTGTACCGTAAACGCGACTAAAAACTAAAAAAAGAATTTACTTCTACATAGTAAAAAAAGTAAATAATCGCTCTATTTATCAAATTTCTAGCAAAATATCGTATAATTCTATTTATTTGCAAATATACACATTAACAACTTATTCTTTTCTTGTATTTTTTACTCTCACACTATAAAATAAAAGTGAGAGATTATTCATTGAAGTTACTTCGTAAACAATCTATAGAGGGAAAAAAATGAAAAAGAGAATAATACCCATAATAACATGTTTAATCGTGTTGTTGCTGTTTTCATCGTGCGATGGTTCCTTAACCCAGAATTTAAACAAGTTTTTAAATATTGCTAACGGAAACGTCTTTATCAACAGTGGCTTAATTAAAGTAGATTTAGCAGCGGTTAATAATGTTGTTAATACTATCACAGAAGTAAAACCAACTACAACAGAAAAAACCCAAGATGAAACCACAGGTATAACTACTA
>CAYYEN010000309.1:0-4516 GCA_964470795.1 uncultured Spirochaetaceae bacterium
CGAACGACATATTCTTTGTCGTTTTCTGCTTGAGTTATATTATCTATAGTTGCATCAACGTCGGTGACATTTGCTGCTTCTATTTCAGTAACTTCCTCAACAAGTAGTGAGATTTGTCTGAATATATCATCTTTGTTGTTTTTTGCTATGTTGAGAACTTTTTCTAATAGAATCTCTCTGTAACTAATTTGTTCGAAAGTTGGTTTAGAAAAATATCCTTCATTGATTACCTTGTTAAGTTCTTCTTTGTTATTGTATCTTGGCATGGTATCACCTCATTTTATTTATAATTAATTATTCAAAAGCTTCCTGTGATTTATTTAATCGGAATCTTCTTCAGGTACATTTTATCAACTGTCTTTGCTAAGACTACATAATCGTTGTTAAACATATCTATTCCTGTTATTCCATTTAAATCAATAAATGTTTCATTGTTGTAGTCGACTTCTATAATGTTAGTGTTTGTAAATGTTCCGTACAGAGCCACATTAAGATCTATCGGATTCATAATATCTTTAATATTCATTTCATCTAGTATTAGTTTTTTCATATTATCACACCTTTACTAACTTTCCTTTTAAATCTACATGATTAAAAGCATCCTTTACTTTTAATACTTGTTGTGTTGATGTTAATTCTTCGATCATTCCTAATTCAGAATAAATATATAGAATGTTAATATAGACCTGATACCATAAACCGTTAATGCTAATTGTATCTATGTATTGTAGTGGACTATCTATTTTATTTAAGTAACTATCAGAAGTATCATCTATTCCACTTACCCATAGTAAATAAACTAATTTATTCGAAGGTAAATAAAGATTAAACGTTCTACCACTTGAAGGTTCTGAATTACCTGTAAGAACTGAATAATTAGCAGTAGTTATCTTTCAATCAGTGTAAATATTATCGGTATCTCCTATTAAATGCGGATGATAGAAGTTATTACTATTAACATAATAGTGTCCGTTCATATGGGCAACTACTTCATCTTCAATGCCTTCACTGTCACTATGTATATAAAACTCCATTCCGTTAATATCATTTTCTAATACATTCTTTGCTAATTTTTCTATGATAGTAGTATTCGGTGATTCTGAATTAAGTCCAGCAAGATATATACCTTGATAGCTTTGATCGATCTTCTCGAAGAAGTCTTTTATATATATACCTTCATTATTCTTTTTTAAATAAATACCGTCTTTAGTCCATACTTCAGTAGTGGATCTTTCAATAACTTTACCTTTTCAATTATTTGGTTCATTAGTGGGTATGTCAATATTCAGTTCGTAGCCATCATTACCTAATGATAAACTTGTTCCGTCAATACTATAACCGGTTACATTTCCGTCTGATATTATTCGAAATATTGTATCAATTTCATTTATATTAACTACTTGTGTAAAATAATGTCTTTTGTCCATATTAAATCACCACCTGTAAATACCAATCGTTATCATCTGATGGATCAGTTCAACTTAAGGTAAATTTTTGTTCTAAATCAAATCATATGAAAAATAAGTAAGTGTTTTCTGAAACTTGAACTATTGCTCAAGTATCAAAAAGATTATTTAACGAAACATCATCTATTTTGTTTCTAACGTTGAGTGTGAAAACATTATCTGTACTTGTTTCGTGATTATCTAAATATAAATAATAAGCACTTCTATATATTGTATTGGTTCCTGTTCCAGATGATATCTTTCCATCTAGTTCAACATTATGATCTCATAGGATTCCCTTATAAGTTTGTGCTGGTAGATCTAATATCATTCTATCAAATATAGTGGTATCCGGGATTAACTGTTTAGCATTATTAACAAATGCTTCATTTCCTGCGATAAATTTCATGGTATTCACCTCTTATTTTATAATTAATTATTCAAGTAGATTTCGATAAACAAAAAAAGAATACGTAGCAAATGCGTAAAATTAATATATTTACGCAAATGCCATGTATTATTCTTATATTTTATAGATGATGAATTACCGATAATGTTTTATTCACTTTTAGATTTTTCTAGTAATTCTTTATAGGTTTTTTCTTCCATAATATGTTTACAAACTGGATACCCCGAGCATGCATAGAATGTTTTCTTGGCTTTAGTTTTCTTATCGTAATAAGTTTTTGGCACTATGAAGCCGTTATCACACTCTGGACAAGGTACTGATTCATCCACTGGTTTTGGTATCCATTCAACATGCTTACAAGCAGGGAAATTAGAACAACCGATATATCTGGTTTGATTTCTCACACCGATTTTATATAATAGTTCTTCACCACATAACGGACATTTCTTTCCTACTAATTCTTCTGGTTGTACTTCTTTTTTGTAATTTGCATTGAATGTTGTTATATTACTAGTAATTTCTTCGTAGAATTTAGTTAATACATCTAATTTCTTGACGTTACCTTCTAGTATTTCATCTAAATCTTTTTCCATCTTAGAAGTATAAGCGACATTTATCGTATCACTGAAGTGTTCTTTTAGGAACTTATATAATCTCATACCTAAATCAGTTGGTTGTATAATTCTTCGTTGTATTTCGATATATTCTCGGTCTTTTAATGTCTTCATAGTAGATGCATAAGTAGATGGTCTACCGATTCCTGATGATTCTAATTGTTTGATTAAACCAGCTTCAGAGAATCTTCTTGGTGGTTTCGTTTCTTTTTCTACCGAATAGATATCTTTAACGTCTACTTTATCTCCGACTTTAAGATCTAACTTTTCATTTACATCTTCTTCGGTGTCATCGTCATCTTTACCGTCTTCATATATTTTACTAAACCCATCAAATACTACATCGGTATATGAATATCTAAATAAATCGTTTAAGTTATTTATAATTATATGAGTGATTTCTAATTCTTTCGGTGGCATATAAGATGCGATCGATCTCTCGTAGATCATTTTGTATAATCTGTAAACATTGTTATTTACATGACCTTGTAACATTTCTGGTGTAATAGATAAGTCGACTGGATGGATACCTTCGTGAGCTTCTTGTGCTTTAACTTCGGTCTCTCCTTCTTTGACTTTCTTAGTTGCTGCTTTTACTTTTGTTTTAGCAAGATATTCTCTACCAAAATGATGTATGATATAGTTTTCTGCTGCTTTACCGAATTCTTCAGAGTATTCTGCTTTATCTGTTCTAATATATGTAATTAGACCGTGATCAATTCCAGGTGCGTCTGGTCCTTCGAATAATTGTTGTGCTAATCTCATTGTTTCGTTAGGAGTCAATCCTAATTTCGAACTCGCTTCAGTTTGCATTGAAGTTGTGATTAGTGGTTTTGGTGGTGAAACTTTTCTAGCGTTCTTATTAACTTCTTTAACGTTATATTTACCGTTTAAGTTACAGCGTTCGATAATGGTCTGAACTAATTCTTCACTAGATAGGTCTTTGTTTTCTCCGTCTACTGTTCCGATATATTTTGCAAGATATGTTTTCTTATCTTTTAATATCTGGATATAGATTTCGAAATATTTCTTGGATTCGAACCCGATGATTTCTTCTTCACGTTCACATATAATAATAAGTGCTGAAGATTGAACTCTACCGACTGAATTTGCTCCTACGTTTTTTCTTGCTATTTGTGATAATAAGTATCCGATTACTTTGTCTTCGATACTTCTTGTTTCTGCTGCATCGACCATGTTTTGGTCGATATCTCTTGGATTTGCAAGTGCTTCTAAAACTGCTTTTTCAGTAATTTCATTAAATGTAATTCTCTTATATTGATCTTTCTTTAATTTAAGAGCCTCTTTAAGGTTTGCAGATATCAATTCACCTTCTCTATCAAGGTCAGTTGCCAAGTAAACTGTCTTAGCTTCTTGTACTGATAGTTTTAAATTTCTTATAATATCTGATTTATCTGCTATTTTAGAATATGATATTTTGAATGTTCCATCTTGAACATCGATACCTAAATTCTTATAACCTTTATCTGCAATCCTCATTATATGGCCTGCTGAAGCCATTACATTGTATTTATTACCTACTATTTTAGAAATACTTTTTACCTTATTGGGTGATTCAACCACGATTAGGTCTTTACCCGTTCCAATTTTAGGTGTGATATTTGCTTTAGCCTTAGTTGGTTTTTTAGTAGTTGATGTCTTTTTAGGTGTTGCTTTCTTTGCCGTTACTTTGGCTGTTTTTTTAACTGGTGTTTTCGTAGTAGCTTTTGTAGCCATCTTATCACCTTCCTCTCATTTATTTAATACGTACTAATTATAAGAATTTTTCGATATATCCTCTATCTTCTCGGAAAACAGGAATATTTAAATCAGTTCCCCACTCAGCTCTTGTATACTTAATGAGTTTAACTTGACCGTTATATTGTTTAATTTCTTTTACAAATTCTTTAGGTTCTAATCTATGAATAGCCGAACCCCTTCTTTCAGATACAGAATAAGCTTCTTCATAAATAATACCTTTCTCTACTCTCATTCGTTCAATCATTTGTTTACCGTTTAATCCTTGTAAAGATTTATGACTAAACATA
>CAYYEN010000310.1:0-4499 GCA_964470795.1 uncultured Spirochaetaceae bacterium
CTTTTTCCTCACATGAGTGTTGAAAAGAATATTGCCTACCCTTTACTTTTAAAGAGAGTCGATAAAAAAGAGATACAACAAAGAGTTAATGAAATGTTGTCTCTTGTAAAACTTGAAGGGTTTAATAAGCGAAAAATCAGTTCGCTCTCTGGTGGACAAAAACAAAGAATTGCACTTGTAAGAGCTCTTATAAATAAACCTAAGATTTTATTACTTGATGAACCACTAGGCGCCCTCGATTTGCAATTAAGACGAATGATGCAGTTTGAGTTAAAACGAATTCAAAAGCATTTAGGTCTAACTTTTATCTATATCACCCACGACCAAGAAGAAGCTTTAAATATGAGTGATAGAATTGCAGTTATGAACAAGGGTACAATTGAGCAAATTGGTACACCGGATGAAATTTATAACAGACCTAAGACTTCCTATGTAGCTTCCTTTGTCGGAAATGCTAATATTATCAAGGCAAAAGTTGAAGAAGTGGCCAATGATATGGCAAAGATTAAGTTTTGTGATAATTTCTTCTACTTTCAAAATCATAACTTTACTCCTGGCGATATCCTCACCTTTGCAATTAGGTCTGAACATATCCTTGTCGATAAAACAAAGGGGACTTTTAGCGCTGAAGTTATCGAAAAGTCTTATGTAGGAAGCATGTTGAGAATTGTATTGAAGACTAACTGCCAGCAAGAACTTATCGTTACCAACTTCGGATTTGACTCAGTCGTCAAAGAAGGAGACCGCGTCTGTTTTACTTGGAAGGATAACAGTATTATCCTAGTGGACCATCTATGAAAAAAAGGAATCCTTACCTATTTGCAATCTTACCTTTATATATATTCACCTTCCTATTTATCTTAGGACCGATTATTTACATGGTAGTGATAAGTTTTTTGACCAATCATGGCTCTCTCGGCTATTCTTGGGACTTCACTTTTGCTAACTACATAAAGCTCTTTGATAAAGTCTACTTTAGAACTTTTACAAAGTCTTTAAGTATTGCCTTTTTTTCAACTCTCTTAACCATAATAATTGGCTACCCTTTTGGGTTTTGGATGAGTGGGTTATCAGCAAAAGGGAGAAAGCTAATGATGCTCTCATTAGTGCTCCCTTTTGGTATTAACAGTTTAATAAGACTTTATGGCTGGATTATTATCTTGCAATCAAAAGGAATTCTCAACAATGTGCTCTTATCCTTACATATTATTAAAGAACCCCTCAAAATCTTATATAGCTATCCTGCTGTCTTAATCGGAATGGTATATGCCTTACTTCCTTTTATGATTTTCTCAATCTACTCAAGTGCAGTAAAGCTAGACTTATCGCTACTTGATGCAGCTCGAGATTTAGGAGCTAATCGCGTTATCACCTTTTTGACCGTCTCTTTTCCCCTCACCTTACCAGGTTTGTTTGCAGGTATCATCCTCACCTTTGTGCCTTCCATGGGACTCTTTTTCATAGCAGATATCTTAGGTGGTAATAAAGTCGTATTAGTGGGCTCCTTAATTCAGGATCAGATGACTAGAGGTAGTAACTGGCCATTTGCAGCTGCCATTGCAGTTGCCTTGACGTTAATTACCTCTGTCTTACTCTATTTTAATAAGATAATTTCAGCTAAAGATGGAGGTCAGTAATGAGAAAGAAATATAAATTCCCTTATTTTTATCTTGCCTTCATCTCTATCTTGATGTACTTACCCATCTTGGTAGTTGTAGTGTTTTCTTTTAATGAATCTAAATTACCAACCATCTTCACTAATTTTTCTTTCAAGTGGTATAAAGAACTCTTTTATAACAAAAGACTTTTAGAGTCTCTTTTAAATAGTTTCCTTTTAGGAATCTTTTCAACCCTTGCCAGTGCAGTAATTGGAATAATTGGTGCTGTAGGACTTGCTAAGACTCATTACAAGCTAAATAAACCGGTCTCCTATATTGCGACTCTTCCTATGATGATACCGGAAATAATCTTAGCTATGGTCTTTTTAGCCTTCTTTTCCCTTCTCTCTCTACCTTTTGGGTTTGTAACCCTATTAATTGCACATACCGCCTTTTGTGTTCCTTATATCCTTATTATGGTCTCCTCGACCATTAATACACTAGATAAAGAACTAGAGGAAGCGGCTCGAGATTTAGGTGCAAGTAGACGACGTGCGTTTATCGATATCATCCTCCCCTTGCTCTTTCCTTCAATTCTTTCTGGAAGTATTTTAGCCTTTGCAATGAGTTTGGATGATGTAGTAATTTCAGTATTTGTTAATAGTCCCTACTTTGTAACACTACCGGTGAGAGTTTATACCCAGTTAAAAACTGGTGTAACTCCTGAAATTAATGCACTTTGCACCATCATGTTGATTATCTGTCTAATTGGAATTACTATCTATTATATACTTTCGAATAAAAAGGAAAAACACAAACATGATTAAAAAAATATCAGTAGTATTACTATTAACTATATTATTACTTACTTTTACCTCCTGCAACAAAGCTGAGAAAGATCAGCTAGTACTCTATACCTGGGAAGGTATGTTCCCAAGAGAAGTGCTAGAAGGCTTTACTAAGCAAACTGGAATAGAGATTATCTACTCCACCTTCGACTTAAATGAGACCATGCTAGAAAAACTTTCTACAGCTAATGGTACTTCTACCTATGATTTAGTCATAGGTGATGATTACATCATCGATGCAGTTATCAAACGAGGACTTGCTCAAAAGCTTGATAAAACTCAGATTCCTAGTTTTGGTAATATCAACCCTATTTATCAAGGTTATTTCTATGATGAGACTAATGAGTATACTGTTCCTTATGGAGCTGGTATTCCTATGATAGTTTACAATCCAGATGAAATAGATTTTGATATCGATTCCTACCAAGATTTATGGGATCCAAGACTAAAAGACTCTATTGCTATTACAGCAAACTATCGTCTTGTTAATGGTATAACCCTTATGTCCATGGGCAAAGGCCTTAACGAGACAGATATTCCTACCATCAAAGCGGCAGGAGAAAAGTTACTACTTCTTGCAGATAATATCCGTCTTGTACAAGATGATAACACACAACTCTCCCTATTGAATGGGGAAGCTAAAGTGGCACTTCTTTACACTTCTCAAGTTACTTCAGTATTAGCTGAAAATCCTAACTTGAAAGCGGTATTCCCATCTGAAGGACTTGGTATAGGTATTATGGATTTCTTCATCCCTAAAGATGCTAAGAACGCAAAAGCGGCTCACCGTTTCCTTGAATACATCTTACAACCACAAGTTGCAGCAGATTGTTTCAACTACTTAGGCTATTTCTGTACTACAAAAGCAGCGGATGATTTAGTAAATCCTAATCTTGTATTCAAAGGAGAGTTTAAAGGAGAAATCATGCAAAACGTTCCTGAGGATGCTGATGAGCAATACAATAAGAACTGGATTGAATTCAAGACAGCTTTAAATTAGTTATATAAAGGGCAGTTGAAAAATTGCCCTTTATTTATTTAGACTATCAAAGTCTAATAGGAAATCAAAAAGATTTAGTATCAATTTAATGAGTTGGTGCATCTTTTGCGATAATTACCTTTTTAAAAGAATCACGAATAAAGATTAACGACTTTTGCTCTTGTTCCGCTTTTTCTTGTTCTGATATGCTCAATGCCGATTGCACATAAATTCTTTTAGAACCCAGATTACAAACAAAATCAACTTCTAGCTGTTTTTGAACTTGCTTTCTCTCTATATATTCAGAGCAGTCAACTGAGCCTACATCAACTTTGTAACCGCTAATTAATAGTTCATTATAAATAACATTTTCCATAATATGGGACTCTTTTATTTGCCCAAAATGCAATCTAGCTGTTCGTAACCCCACATCTTCAAAATAATCAAGATAGGTTTTTATAGTATCAGGATGTATTGATACATTCTTACCGCTTTTAAAAGTATCGGATAATTATTTAGGATTTATTAATCCTCCCAAAGTCTAGTAGCTCTTCTAATTCGCCACTGTTTCTTATGTCATTATGCTCAAGAATATCCTTGATATAAGTTTGGGAAATTACACTATTTAGATATGAAGTTTTATCTGCCTCATTTTTCATTTCTAACAATTTTGGCATTTCTTCATATAAAATATATTCTAACCATCCCTGATACTCACCATTAGGATAACCTTGCATAAATTCACTAAAAGAAAAAGGAAACAAATGAACTTGCTCTCCCCTTCCCCTAAACTCGGTAATAATATCTTTTGACAAGAACTTAGCATTACTACCTGTTACATCGACATCCACATTAGAAATATGCAAGAAAATATTAAGTATATCCTCAAAATCATCCATCATCTGCACTTCATCTAAAAGGATATAGTACATTTTATCGTCTTTAATATTTTCTCTTACATAACTACATAAAAAATCAGGATTACGATATTGCTTATTAATTCTATCATCTAGTTCTAGGGGCTTGTCAATAGTTTTGTGTAATTAATTATTATAATATTACTCTATCTCCAAA
>CAYYEN010000311.1:0-4492 GCA_964470795.1 uncultured Spirochaetaceae bacterium
ACAAAGTAGATCAAAGCTTAGAACTTAAACGTTATGATAATAGCTACTTTACCAAGTTGATTCCTGTTAGCAATAATAATGATTATAATACTGTAACAAATTCTGATTCTATGTATGTGCATATCTATGCAGCTGTAAATGTGGTAGGTAGTTCCTTAGCAACTTTTACAAACCGTTTCTGGTCAGATTTGATGTACCTTGGTAGTTATGACTTATAAGGGAAAGCTGATTGATTTTTCCATTCGATCAGCTTTATAATTAGTAAAAGCGTTTTAATTAACGTTAAATAATATCTGTTACTATATAAAAGGACAGATACATTTAAGCAAATCAATTAATTATTCTTCTTCCGAGAACCAGATAAAATGTATATAATGTGGATTCTGTCAACTAGACTATTAATTTATCCAATTATATCAGGTGTTACAGCTGAAAATACTCCTGTATCTGTAATACTATCAACATCATAAGAAACCACCAAACTACTCTCTAGTTTTATATTTGCTTTTTGGAAGATTTTCTCAATCTGACCCAGCTTTTTTTCATTTATCATCTTAATTTGAAATTGAATTAAATTTAAACTCCCAACATTGTTTATTATCAAGTTAACTGCTTGACCATTTATGTTTTCATAGTAATTATAGATATTAGTTATCTGGCGATTATTGAAGTTGATCATAATCTGGTTAATCAAATAAGCATTAATAATTGAATCTGAGTATGGGCTAATTGTTAATAAATCGCTAGATTTAATCTTCAGCAAACTACACACCAAGCTTTGATTATAAAAGTATAACCGTTCAGTTTTAGTTGTATACTTTAATCTTTCATCTTGGATTGGCTTTAAAAAGAAAATCACTTGAGTCTTTTCTAAGAGAATTATCAAGCTGTTTATAAGCTGCTTTGGTTTATCAAATAGAATTGCTAGGCGTGCAACATTAATCACTTTATCCTGTGCTTTGGCAAGTTCAATTAATAAATCAGGCAATATTTCCAGCTCAGAACCCTTATAATTGTGTTTTAACGCGTTATTTATCACTTTTGTTATAATTTCCTTACCTTTGATCTGAGAGCCGAAATCAAACGCTCTTTGAGCAAGAGAAAGAATATTATCTTTAGTTTCTAGGTTTACAGGAAGCTTTAAGTTATTAAAATTAAGATCAAATTGCTCACTTTCTTTTGCTGTAAGATAATTCAGCTTAAATACTGAGATTGTATTGTCCATAGTCTTTATAAAGTTAGTTAAAGCGACAGTAGGTCTTATGTTGCTAGTAAGGATAATATCACCAGACTTGATCCTATCTTTATTAACAAAAATGATACTATATAGCTGTGGCGCTTCCTCAATATTTTCAAGTATTACAGGAAACTTTAATTCTTTAAAGAATAATTCAGGATGATTTATCGCAAATAATTGCTTATCTTTTTTTGATAAATCTACATACGCCCTACCCTCTTTAAACTGTTTTATAAGCGTAGTTTTTCCGCATCCAATCATACCATTAATTAAAATTATTTTTGAAAATTGTAAAGCTATTTTCAGCTCTTTTTCAATATAACGATTTCGTTTGTTTTCGTTTTTTACTTTCATATATATATACTATATTAAATATTTGTATTTGTAAATATACATTTGCAATGTATTATTTGATATATTTTATTCACTTATTATATAAAGAATTGGAAAAAATAAAGTAGAATACAAAACGATTATTATACATTTCTATGCATTATTTTAAATATTTAATATATAGATTTTTATTAATATTATATTAAAATATCTAACGTACATTTGTTCATAATTGTAATAATATATAATTTTGATTATATGTATACTAGTTACATCATGTTTTTCTATTTTTTTTTCTATTAATAGTATTTTTATAGAAAAATAAACAATTTTGATGACATGAATACAGCAAGATTTGTTAATTCTTTATAATGTATAAAAATATAAATATTATTAGTAAATAGTTGATAATTTTTACCAATGTAGCAAGCTAATCTTAAAAAAACATAAGAATTGTAAAATAAGGTTGATTATTACAAAAAATCAAATTGAATCAATTCAAAAATAATTGAAAATATTTTTTAACGATTATTTAGTATTTTATTCAGTTGCACCAACATACCTTCCAAAGAAAGGTTTATGAATAAAAAGAACAACGATAGAATTATTTTGTAAGAAAAGAACAATTAAAGGTCTGTTACCAACTATTGTGCAATTTAGAGCTAATATTGAGAGTTCTTAATATTATTCTTTAAGAAAATTCCTAAGTTTGAGGAAGATATTAGTTATTTAGATGGTTATAAAAGTTTAAAGTTGAATCTTTAATTTGATTAAAAACTTTTGAATAATTTTGGGTCCACCAAGGATCTTCTATCTCAACTTCCTTACCTGAAAAGGCTGTAAGCAAATGAACTTTAGCCTCTGCTTCAGGAAAGGCTCTAAGTAAATTATGTTTGTTGTTGTAGTCCATTACAATTAGATAATCAAATCCATCTACATCTGCTTTTGTAACTTGGCGGGCTCTATGATTAAGCAAGGGTAGATTCTCTTTTTTTGCAAGACTCAATAACGGAGGATAGATAGGGTTTCCTATTTCTTCCCGGCTTGTTGCAGCGCTATCAGTAAAAAAGAGATCTTGTGTATTGTGTTTATCAATTAAGTCTTGAAAGAAAGAACTTGCAAGTGGAGATCTACAAATATTGCCATGGCAAATAAATAAAATTTTAGTCATCTTTATACCCTTTTATTTTGCTAGTATAGCTGAAATTGTTAGTAAAGTTAAGTCTATCTGTTACTATATATAGTAATATCTATTATTGAACAACTTACCTCTAGTTGTTATACTTTTTCACATGATAGATTATAAATTTACACCAAAAACTAATTTAGCTGATGCAATTAATGAATTGTATAAAATAATACACCTTCTTCGTAGTGTTGATGGTTGTCCTTTTGATCGCGTACAAACTAAAGAAAAATCGTTAGCAGCTCTTTTAGATGAAGCTTATGAATTTCTTGATGAAGTTAACAAGAAAGATATTGCAGGACAAAGAGAAGAAATTGGAGACGTTGTTTGGAACTCTTTTTTCCTTATGAGTATGAGTGAAGAAAACAATGAATTTACTGCAACTGAGGTAATTAATGAAATTTGCCATAAGATGGTATCGAGGCATGAGCATGTCTTTGGAGATAAAAAAGCTGACAACCCTGAAGAAGTCTTAACGCTATGGGGAAAATATAAGGAAACTAAAGAAGGTCACAAAACAGATTTTAATGATTATTTTAATAAAATACCTCAGTCTTTACCGCCCCTTGAGACCAGCTATGAAATTCAAAAGAAGATTAAGAAAACAGGCTTAGAGTTTGCTGATGTAAATTCCATAATCGATAAGATTCAAGAAGAACTTGATGAAGTAAAAGATGCAATTAAGGCTAATGAGTCAGATAATACTGAAATGGAAATTGGTGATTTACTATTTGCAACAGTTAACCTTGCTAGATTTTTAGGCTATAGACCTAATTTTGCTTTAAATCGATGTAATGAAAAGATAAAAAATAGATTTCAAACGGTTATCAATTTAGCGCAAGAGAGGAATATTGAGCTTACAGCAGACAATGCTGAAGCAATTGATACCTTATGGGAGGAAGCTAAAAAACTACATAAATAGACGGCTTTTTACTTCAGCTGGATACTCTTCCATTGCATTATTCCAATGAGCTACTGCTTTAGTTTTTAAACCTAGCTTATAGTAGATATCCCCAAGGTAAAGTTCACCTTTGGGTTTATTTTTTAAAGTATTTTCTGCAAGGTTTATTATTAGAGAACCATCAGAATTAATACCTCTTTTTGAAACAATTTCTAAATATTGAGCTAATAGTGCTTGGTAATCTGAATTGCCTTCTGTTTCAGCATAATAGCTTTCTAACAAAGTTAAGATTTGAACAATAGTAGGATTTCCATTGGCCAGAATTATTAACTTATCTTTTGTAAATAGTTTGGAACTGATGCTATTATAAAAGCTATTAGCCTCATTTAGATCATAGAGAGAAGCTAATTTATAGTAGGTAGAATAATCGGTTATAGTAAGCTGTTTATAGTTATATACTAGCTTTTGCCCAGCATAAAAAGCTTCAATAGTTTTATCGTTATACATTAAAATTATTAATGAGACTTTTTGGTTATTATCAAATTCTTTAAAAGAATATGTATAGAGAAGTGCTAATTGGGAAGCAAGTTTCATATCGCCAGTTTTATAAGCTGCCATAATGGCATAAGAAAGATTTTCAGCATTAAAGTCTGTATTTAAAATATCGGGAGCTAATTTTAGGACCGATTCATAATCTTCGGTCTGATATGCTGATTTAAATTCTTCAATGTTGTTACAAGAGACTAAAAAAAAGGAAGCTATTAAACAAATTACAATTAAGAATTTATTCATATAGCCTCCAATAATTTATTTTGACAAGGCTATTGTATCACTA
>CAYYEN010000312.1:0-4491 GCA_964470795.1 uncultured Spirochaetaceae bacterium
AGTAATGTTTGTTTATTCTCTACAACTTCATCTAAAATATTACCACTCACTGCACTTATTTGTAAACTTTCAATTAGAGTTTTAACATATGTATTGTTCTCAAAGCCGTTAATGTTTGTTGTCAATGGCTCTTTACCGTTCCAATTATGTTCAGACCTTATATCAGTTATTCTAAAATATACTTTTGAATAAGCAGCATTTTCATTTAGTTCAACGTTCACTGTTATTTCTTGCTTAGTTGCAGTAGGTAATGTTGTTATTGCTTTATCAACAACTTTAACTTCACCACCATTATATATAACATCTACTTTATTGCTTTCGGTTTTAATTACTTCATTTGAACTATTATAATACTCTTTTGTTATTAAAACTTTAAACTCTGAGTATGCATAGTCCCCCCACCATTCGCCATTCCTAAACTCTGATGCCATTATATTTGTTTTATCACTTCCACCCCACCAATTTTTCTTGTTATAAAATGTTCTGGCAGACTTTCTAAAAGCAAGACCAAAGTTTAAGTTAAAACTTGTTTCATTAACTCTATTTAATCTAACAAAGTGCTTGTTATTCTCATAACCAAAGATAATAGTATTATCTCCATTATTCATTTGGTTTAATACCTCTAATGTTCCTTGATTAAGCGTAGGGTTAAACGAATAGTTTTCAGCAGATATTGCTTGGTAAATGTTAAATCTTGAATTTGAACTAATACCATAAGCATCAAAATATTGAGTTTTAGGCTGTGTAATTGTATAGTTCGGCATATAAGTATCTTCTAACAATTTAAGCCTTTCTTCACCCTTAATTTGGTGCATATACATTAGCGTTTCATTAACTAACGCTTTTCTAATTCTCGTTTGGTGTCCATCATCACTTAAAAACCAATATGTGTTTGTTTCGTTTTGTTCTTCTTCAATATTAGTTTCACTAACCTTTATTTCAGTCTTTGGTGGTAGGTTTTCTTTTGCATCAAAATAAGGGAATGTATCATCAAACCTTGCATTAAACGATACTTCATCATAACCACCATCACTTAAATCATTAATAGTTATTGGTGCATCAACATATTCAGTTATATCAAACCAAGTATCACTATTTCTTTTCTTTAAATATACATAATACATACACTACCTCCTATTATAACTATTTAATATGATTCTATCTTTTCGCTTATCGTTAATAAACAACTCCAAGTTTCTACGTTCGGTATATTGCATAATCTCGCTTTGATAGTTAGCAAAGTTTTGTCCTATTTTTAACAACTCTCCAACTGCATATGTTAATACAATTACAGGGTTTCCTAAAAAATAAGATGTAATACCTGCACCAACTGCTGATTTAACTTGATTAGAATAAGCGTTGTGTATTGACTTAATGTTTTGCAACTTTTCTGCACCACGTGAGTTTCCTGCTAATTGCTCTTGGAATATTCTTTTATCAAAATGTCTATTCATTGCAAACTCTGCTTGGCTCATTGTTATGTTTGCTAATCTTCTAACAACTGATGTTCTACCTATAAAACCTTTTGTTTTTTTAATGTTTCCATCTTCGCCTACTTTATCTGCACTTGCACTATCTAAACCTTTTGCGTTTGTCTTATCATTGCTTTCAGTAGGTTTAGCAGTTTCTACAACGTGTATTAACCTAACTTCACTTTGTATGAATTCTGCCATTATAACTCACCACCATCTACAAAGTCCACTCTAATAACGCTAAAAGCACTATTGTTGTTTTGTTTTGATATACTTGTTATCATTAATCTTTTATCTACAACCATATCTCTTAAATCAAAGGAAACATCTACAAGTGGTCTTTCAGGTGCATCGTTTAATAACAATTGGTATAACTTACTTAATAACGTGCTATATCTATCATCTTCTGCTATGTTAAACGCATAAGCAGTTGTTTTATTACCTAAATATAGGTTCTTAACACTTGGGTTGCTATAAGTTGTGTGTGGTGTTGTATGAACTCCTGTGCTTATCGCAAAGTCTAATATAGGTATCTCTACATCATCAATTGTTATCTTTAACGTTTCATTAACCATACTAAAATATAAAAATACGGTTGCTATGTTATTTCTTGTGTTTGAAAACTCAAAGCCATCTAACTTATATACATCACCATTGATTATATCTACACTTCCAATTGATAATGATATGCCATATGAATAATTAACACCTTGTTCGCTTTTTAAAATATCACTAACTATTGTATCATCAATTACAAACGCTTCAATAACTAACTCATTAGTATTGGTGTTCTTTTGGTTTTCACTTGAATAACCACGTGTATTATAAGCCTTGTTAATGAAGTTTGTTTTACCGTGTGTATATCTAATGCTATTTAATGCAACATCTCTATTTTCAATTTTAAACTCTATATCTTTGGTGTTAAACACATTATTGTTAGCATCAACTGAAAAGTCTAAACTAATATCAAACCTTTGAAAAGCATTGCCAGAACCCTCACTAAAATCTATACCATATTCTTGTATATATGGTTCAAAAGATAGTTTGTAATCTCGTATGCTTATGTTTTCGTTTCTTGAAAAGTATTGTGCTAACGTATCAATTATTTGTAGTGATACTTGCTTATCGTGTGAAAAAGCCATAACAAACAACGTATATCTATTCCTAACACTTCCTAAACCATCATTTATTGGTTCGCTACTTGTAGGCATTAAACAAAATGGAACAATAGGTTCATCAAACCAAGTTTGTGCCCATTCGTGATTATAAACACTAACATCACCTTTGAATGTTTTGTCATAACCAAAATCTCCACCTATTTCATTTAATAAACTCTCTACCAAGTTCTTTATATCAAAATTATTTATCATTTAAACACCTCTATGCTATCAGTTATTTTATATCTCTTACCATTGTATTTCTTAATCACTGAACTAATATAGTTCTTTGCTTCCATATAGTATAGATAATTCCTATTAGCCTTTATCATCTCTACACTGTTCCCATATCTCTTACTACCATATTCAGTCCTACCATAATGCTTTGCATATCTAATGTTAGGGTTTAAAACTGCTTTCTCATAGTATGGAACATCTGCACTATCTACATACACTGTGCTTGTCATATTCTTGCCACTTCCAGCACTTCGTTCCTTAATCTTTACTGAGTTATATAACGTATTAGTATTGGTATAAGTTCTTTTACCATCAACATATATATAATTTACATACTTACCATTATCAACGGATACATACTTGCTATTTTGTGGTGCTAAACTCCTAACGTAATTATATACGTTTTGTAAATCAAGTTTAATTTCATTCTCAATATTAGCCCATTTAGTTTTCATTTCACCGTTAGGAAGTAATGTTCTACAACATTAAACCCATCCTCCTCATAAGAAACGCTAACGTTAGTGATTATCCAATACTTATTTCTAAACTTAATCTTACCATTAGGTCTATACTCCATTTTCTTGTAAGTGTGTATTAAAAACTCGTTTGCATCCGTTCTTATTTCAGGAACTTTAAACTCATATCTATTCTCTAAACTTATAAACCCAAACTTAAATGGTTGTGGATAACCATAGTATGGTATCTTTTTTTCCATTGCTTTTGGAACTATATATTGTTGGTATTGTCCGTTGTTTTTACAATATCTACTTTCTTTAATTAGACTTTTAAACATCAATACCCCACCCTTATCTTATCGTTTGGCACATAGAATGTTGCACTCCTGTTTGCTTTTAAATTGTCTTTTGCCATTTCTAATACGTTAAATATCTTACCTTTTTCAATAGATATAAATAAATCATCGTATCTACCCATTATAATTGAAAAGTCTATGAATGCTAATAAATACTCCAATATCTCATATATCATATCAATATCTCTTGCTATCGCATACTCCCACTTTAACATATCAGTTCTTGAATTAAATAAATAGTTCTTAGCAGTTCTGACAACTTTTATAACTACTGCATTAGCCTCAGTTTCAGTTTCAAACTTCGCTAACAAGTCCTCTCCTGTTCTATTTAATATATAGTTTAATGTAGGTATAGGAAAATGTAGTTTGAAGTCCCAATAAAAATCATTTGAATATTCATAAAAATTAACTATGTTTGACATAATATCAACTCCTTTTCTACTTTAATTATAACATAAAAAAAAGGAATATTGCTATTCCTTTAATTTAAACTATTCAGTTGTGTGTTTAACAGCCCATGAACCATTGCCTTTTGCTCTAACAGGTGCATATCCACCCTCTAACATTAAGCCACGAATTACTGAACCATCAAACTCATAAGCAGGAACTACTGTAAGTTTTTCTAACACGTTGAATTGTGCTAAGAATTGGTGGTTGTAAATTACAAAGTTTGTTCCCTCAGGTAAGTTCTCATCTACGATTACGTTAAGACCCATGAATAAACCGATAACTCCTGTTTTAATTGTGTCAAAACCATTGTATGCTACATATTCACCCTTAGTTGCTAATTTAAGTAATGTTGATAATGTAGGTC
>CAYYEN010000313.1:0-4467 GCA_964470795.1 uncultured Spirochaetaceae bacterium
ATATTGTCAAATGTTGTGTATATAGAATTCATCGTGCTATCCAATTATTTTCCATACTGCCTTAAGGGATATGAAACTGAAATCCACAATATGTTTTTTACGATAGTGAGCAGAAGGTAATAATTTTGCGAAAAGATATCGGCATTGTCATTATAATCATTTTGGTTTTTGCTTCTTTTTTTCCTGTGTTAAGTAACAGTTCCTTTGTTTGGGACGATTACCTCAATGTTTTACCGTATGCCCAAGATAATGCCGTTAATATCAATAAAGTAATTTTATACTGGCAGAAACCATTTGAACATCTTTACATACCTGTCACTTATTCCATCTGGTCATGCCTGTGGGAACTGACATCATGTTTTGTTAAAAATGATCCACAACTAAAAATTCATGCTCAAGTCTTACACGTCAGTAATCTTGGTTTCCATATTTTAAATTCCATTCTTATTTTTTTTATTATTTTGAGATTGATTAATGATAAATGTGCAGCTTTAGTTGGTGCCATTCTTTTCGGCATCCATCCCCTTCAAGTTGAATCAGTAGCTTTTATTAGCGAATTCCGTTCTTTGCTGGCCTGTTTTTTTTCATTGCTTTCAATACATCACTACTTTTTACACGATTTTAATAGAACTCCGGATCTATCACAAAGTATTTTCTGCAAATGGATCCATATGCATCACATTTTGTCGCTTCTTTTTTTTATTTTGGCCTTGCTTTCAAAGCCAGTTAGTGTCGTTGTTCCCATTTTTATTTTTATTCTTAACGCTGTTTTCTTTAAGAAAAACATGGCACAAAACATAGCCTCCCTCTGGCCGTGGTTTGTGCTGGTTCCGCCGATTGTTCTCATTACAAAATTCGTGCAACCGAATGTCGATCTGGCGTATATCCCATCAATATGGCAAAGGCCTTTTGTCGTATTTGACACGGCCACTTTTTATCTCGGTAAACTAATATTTCCTAATGCTCTGGGGATTGATTACGGCAGAACTCCGGAATCCGTGCTCGGTAGTGTCTGGGGGTACTTTACAGGTTTGGTTTCTTTCGGACTCTTAGTTTTTCTCTGGCTTTTGCGAAAGAAGTATCCTGAATATCTAGCCTGCTACCTTATTTTTTTAGCAGGAATCCTTCCTGTATCCGGCATCATTCCTTTTAATTTTCAACATGCCTCAACCGTGGCTGATCGTTATCTATATTTTTCCATGATGGGGCCGGCCCTGGCTGGTGCATTGTTTATCCGCAAAGAAAATAACTGGAAACATCTGATGCCGGTTATTTTGATTATCTTCTTTTTAATGGCGAATACTTATATGCAGTCTCGCACATGGGACCATGCAATCACACTTTATACGCAGGCCCTGAAAGTGAATCCGAAAAGTAACAAGGCGCTTAACAATATGGCAACGCATATCAGAGAAACTGACCCTGTTACAGCAATGTCTCTTTACCGTGAAGCCATCATCATCAATCCCAACAATAGAATAGCTCTTGCCAATCTGGCAAGGGCAATAGCTGATATTAAATTGCGATATCCTTCATATTCTTTTTCGAAGCACATGCCCCAAAATAATGCGCAGCATCAGAAGGAAGAAAAATATTTTCAGGAGGGTGTGCGTTTATCAAAAGCGGACAATTATTTCAAAGCAATTGAACAATTCGGCAAAGCTGTCGCACTAAATATTTTAAATCCACAAACATACAACAACCTGGGTATCCTGATGCTTCATTACAAAGAGGATCAAAGTAAATCGATCCATTTTTTCCGTTTATCGGCAATGCTTGCACCGGAAAGTGTCGCGGCGTGGAATAATTTAGCAGTGGCAACACATCATTTTGGCGATAAGAAGGCCGCTGCTGATTATTTCAACAGGGCTTTGGCAATTAGCAGGAATGAGCCCCTCGTAATATCCAATCGCGATAAAGCGATGAGAAATATTGGTATGGGGAACAATGTCCAGGAAAACCTGTCAGGCTTTAAATTTATGGGTGCATCAGACTGAAGTATTCCATGTCATAAAATCAATAGGCCATGTGTTGCATCATTTTGATTTTATTTAAAATCCGACCGCAGAGCTTCCTTTGCTATTTTTATCACTGTTTCTGGATCTACGGAAAAGGTGTGTGGTAAAACGGAATCAAAAGTTATTGTTTTTTTTGCATATTGTACAAAATCGCTCCATGACATTTCATTTTTCAGAAAATAGATTTTACGTGCTGCGGCACGTACTTTCTGATTATCCTGCCGTAAATGAGCAATGTAACAAAGCGCCATTAAGCTTTCCAAATCATCGGGATATCCGTTCATGTGCATTTCCCAATATTTTTCAGCGGCATCATAATGTTCAAGCCTCATATATCCTTCGCCCAGTATTTTGTAATTGCGGATTGGCGTGCCATTGCCTTTCAAAAGTATTTTTTGAGATTCTTCGACCGCAGCGGAAAAGTGCCCTTGTTTTAGAAGAACCAGACTGTGCAATTCTGTAAATATTTTAGGTACATCGCCCATGGAAAGTGTTTGTTCCAGCAGAAGTCTTGCATGGGGCAAATCGCCCGTAAGGCACAAGGCGATGGCCATACCCTGTCGAGAAGGTAAATGAAGTGAATCCACATTTAATGCTTGTTGGTAGAGATTGATTGCCTGTGTGAGATTACCTGTGCGGACATAGTAATTGCCTAAATTGTTAAAAGGCACTGCGTGTAAATCTTTTCTGGAAAAACGGTTCACATTAAGCGCTTCCATGTAAGCATTATAGCTATTTTCCACCATCCCCAACTTGTCGTATGCCAAACCTAGATAAATATGAACACGGCTTAATCCCGGGTATTTTTCTGCGTTTTCCTTCCAAAGATACAATGGATTCACAAACAGAGCGTTTCGTTGAATAACAGAATGCCCTTGAGCTGCAACAAGAAAGCAAAGTAGGATAAATGCGCAAATAGTGGGCAGACGTTTTTTACTGAAATCTTGAATGAAGGCGATTATTCCGATGCCGACCAAAAAAAATAGCATCATGGAAGGTATGTAATTACGATGCTCATATATCAGTTCCAGAGGAATGAACGAACTTTCAATTAGGTGATTAATGATGAAAAAGAGCAGGCAGAAGGAAAACAGAGGACGTTTTTGCGCCAGATACACGCCCGCGCCTGTCCATAATATCCAAAATATTATGGCAGGAAAAGTAGTCCAGGGCGTCCAAAGTGATGTTGAAAGGGAAATATCGTAGAGCAGCGTAAAACGCTCGGCGATAGGGTAGATGAGCAGGGAAAGATAAAATAACAAAATCCTTGGCTGGGTTAAAAGACGCTCGGATAAGGTGAAATCACGAGATGAATAATCCAGATTTAATATCAGACTTAAAGGATTGGATAGCAGAAAAGCTAAAACTATAAAGATAGCCGCTGGAAAAAAGGCTAACATCAAATGGCGCTTAAGTTTCTTTAGGGACACGCCCTGAATTAGCAAAACATCAAAAAAATAGAAAATAATTGGTAACATGACGGCGTTTTCTTTGCTTGCCGCCGATAAAAGGCCGGATATGAAACACAGGCTGAACCAGGCCAGTTTTTCTATTTTTGCTGGTTTTGTGCGCCCTTTTAAATAGAAAAACAAGGACATAATAAAAAACATACCGGCCATGGAGGCCATCCTTTGAACAATCACGGTGACAGACGTAACCTGAATGGGATGGATGGCCCAGAGCGTTGCCGAAAGAAGGGCGATGGAGCCTGCCCTTGTGGAATATTTTTCTTTTAAAATAGGCAGATGCAGAACATTAAAGATGAAAAAGTATAAAAATAAAGTTGTGACGCAATGAATGATAAAATTGACCAGATGATAACCGAATACATCCAGACCGTGTATGTAGTAGTTAAGCCCAAAGCTTAAATAGGATAAAGGACGAATGATTTTATTGCCGTCAATGCCGTAAAAGGTTTTTAAAATACTGTTTTTATCCAGTGATTTTAAGTGGACAAATTCGTTTTCCACAATATTGGGATAGTCGTCAAAAACCCAAGCGCCGGAAAAACTGTTAAAATAAGCTACTAAAAGAAGAAAAAACAAAAGAAAAAGCGGCAAAAAATGGCTGCGATAGCATAACGACGTATCAGGGCTGCAGGTAAACTGATGCGCATGTTCTGGTATATTTGCAGATGTTTTTTCTTGATTCAATATCGTATTACAAATCATGGTTGTTCCTTTTTTTCTTACATTCCGCTCCAAATGTTTGGTTTCACTTTGTGCCATTCAAGACCTTCAATCAGCGGTTTTGTTTGTCGTAGCAGCAGCATGCGATCATGGCGAGACATTTTTTTGCAGCAAAAGTTTAATATTCCAATATATTTTATGATCATCGGCTGTTGTTAAGATAGGTTCAAAGCACAGATTTTAGTGCCAAGGGCAACGGGCAGTGTGCATTGATCATCGTAATGTTTTCCTCTTCACTAAAACAGTGTGATTACATATCA
>CAYYEN010000314.1:0-4467 GCA_964470795.1 uncultured Spirochaetaceae bacterium
CTACACTTCTTACGTTTGGCAGGCAGGCAAAGTATTGCCATATTTTGTTTTGCAGGTTTCCTTTTACAAGGAGTGACTATTCAATTTTGACCACCTGAGGTGGCTCCCCTTAAGGGATTTTGTACATGATAGCATTCAAACCCTGTAAACTCAAGTGTTTTTTTATAATTTTTATAAATATTTTTATTGTGGTAGTTTAATATGTTTTTGAAGCGCATCTTCAACTAACTTAGGAGAAACCGATAAATATTTCTGTGTGACTGCTGTTGTAGAGTGTTGAAGCAATTGTCTTACTAACTCAACATTAAATCCGTTGTTGTTATATACGGATACCGAGAAAAATTTCCTTGCAGAATGGGTTCCAATATTTTCAAGTCCTAAATATTTTGCTACAATCTGTAAATGTTTTTGAACTTGCCTTACAGTTATTTCAAATAGCCTTTGTTTAGGTCTAATATTGTTTTCCAAAGCATATGACTGTAAATATGTATATATTTCTGTTGGCACTGTAAACTCTCTCTTTTTACCTGTTTTCTGCTCTACAATATCTAATCTATATCTATTACCATCCTTGATAATATCTGATAGTTTCAAATTGACTATATCACCAATTCTCAATCCAAGATTTGCTTGTAGTGTCAAGGCTGTTTGTATCCTAATATTAGGTTTGATTTTCTTTCCGTCTGCTGTTACAAACCCTTGCCTAATTGTTTGTATGATTAGAGAAAATTCCTCTTCTGTCAATGCTCTTGTCCTTTTGTTTGCCATAATATACTTCCCCCTCCTTGTCAATGATTTTCTTGTGTAAAGTTCATTTAACTTATCATTTGAGTTCTATTTTTAGAACTATTTTATAATCTATAAATTTTTGTTGTTGTTATATCTAAATACTTCGTTATAGTATAATTTAAAGAACTTTTGCTTTTCTATATTTATTCATCCCTGTCAATTTCTTTTAGATATCTATATAGAGTTGTTTTAGAAATTTTTGTTAAATTTTCAATTTCACTTATTGTAAATGCCTTTGTTTTGTATAACTTTATTGCTTGTTCTATCTCTGTTGTCATTTTTGGTCTTCCTACAATGCCCTTATCTTTCGCTTGCTGGTAACCCTGTTGCCTCTTTTTTTCTGTGTAGTATTTTGATATGTCTACAAAATCTTTGAATTCAAGATAATAGTTTTCCTTACTGATATATGTTTCTGATATGCTTTCTAAAATCACACCTCTATTATGTAGATTAAATAGAGTATCTAATAGTCCTTTTGCTGTATCTGATAAATCCACTACTGAGCGAACTATAAGTCTGTCACCATCCTCAACTACTATTAATAACTTTTCTAATTCTTCTTTACTACCTTTAATGTCTATATAAACCTCATTTTCGTCTATATATAATTCTTTAATCCTATTAAATAACTTAGAATTATCTATATATTCTCTTGAATTTTCTATAAAATAAGCATAATCCATAATTATTCACCCCTCTATTATTATCTCTTGAGATTTTAGGAAAGTTAAAATCTCAAAGTGTTTAAATGCAGTAAAATTTTATTCCCTTAACTGTTTCCCAAAATTGTTTCCACTTATTTTTTTATAAAATTGTACTAATAAAGTAGGTTTTTTATAAAAATATAATATAGTTTAATTTTGGGAAATAATTTTGGGAAAGTGCTATTACTATATATTTTAAACATCCTTTAACCTGATAAAATTTTGTTATTCCCAAAATCTTACCTATAGCAAATAACATTTAACTTATACCAATCCTTCATATCAGCAACAAATTCCCTGTATTCCTGCTCACTCTCTGCTGCTTGTTTTGCTGTGTATAAAAGTAAAAGTTGAATTTCTTTCTGTTCTATCAATGCTTTCACTCTTTTTCTGATATCTTTTGAACTGCCAAACGTAACGATAATATCACTTATTTTGATATTATCCTTGGTACATTTGGTTGTTATCTGTGCCACTTGTTTTAAGGCTATCTCAATATCTGCTTTTGCAGTACTTGAAGGTTTAACTACTATAACGCTTGAAACTGTTGGTTTGATAACTTGTGCTACTGCTCTTTTCATACTTAATCACCCCTCTAAAATGCATCTTCTTTTTCTAAATTTGTAAAAGCTTCAATTTCAAGCAATAAATTATTGTCTATTATTGCTTTTATATCTGCTACTATAAAGCAATGTTCATGAAGTGTTTTTAGGATTTCACTGTCACTTTGTGATACTTGAACCATAATGCTTATTTTACCTGTCATATCAATTTCCCCCTTTTGTTTAGGATAGAGGAGTAGGTTATACTCCTCTGTTTAACTATTTTCAAGTGCATCATCAATTTCTGCTTGATAATCTATATATGGGTCATACTCATATTTTTCTGGATATTTTGCTCTATGTGCTTCCATAAGCTCGATTGCTTTTTGAAAGTTAGCTTTTTCTTCTGGTGTTTCTATAAAGCAAAGGTCCCCATTTTTATCAACTACAAATTTTGGCATTTAATTTCACTTCCTTTCTTATTATCATAATCAATATAGAACTAACTGCAGTAGTTAAATGAATTTTAGTCTTATTTTGCTTGCTATAGTTAAAATTATTTTTTAAGTGTTAATCTTAATTTTAATGTCCCTGCTATTTTTGTATGAGGTGTAGTGTATATTTTATATGTCCATTTCCTATCTTGAGAAAAGTAGGGAAAGGGGGGATATAGGTGATACCTTATTATCTTGGTGTTATCCCCTTTTATTTTTCAAGACTATTTATTTTCCCATAGTAAATATGAGGTTTCACCTCATATTTACATATTATCTATATATCAAACGGCACGTAGTGCCGTTTGAATTGTATTAAACCTATATTAAAGACTAACCTTGAAAGTAAATATATAAGCTCTACAAGAAAATCCCAAATCCAACCAACCTAAAAACATCAGACTTCCCCACAATAAATATCACCTTTCCCCACAATTTACATATAACCCTTATTCCACGTTGGTTTTCTTGTATTTTCAACCTTTCCTTTGCTCCTATCCACCTTTTCATCTTGTTCTTCTGAACCTTGAAAAGGAATAAAGGTACAACCAGGTGCATAAAGTGTCATAGTTTTTTCTCTATATCCACTATCTCTACTTTTAATACATTTAATAGTTATATCCCTATAATCTAATTCCCTGAACTTGTCCATAGTCATTTTACTATCCAATTCTTTAATAAATCGTGGTTGAAGAATCAATACCAAATCGCTATCAAACTCTAAATTGCCACTTTCTTTTAATCCAGTGATTTCAATGTCTGAGCTCTTGCTATAAGCACTTCTGTTAAGAGTACTTATCAGTATCAAGGGCACTTCATAATATGTAGATAGTCCTTTAAACTCTTGTAACTGCTTGTCTACACTTTCTTTACCACTGCTCCCATTTCTAAATCCTGCTATCTGCTGTAAACTATCGCAAATAAAAATCAAATTCTTATAGATAGAACTATATACATGAAATATCCTTTGAATCTTATTTAGCTCTTTTAATTCTTCATTGCTATTACACAAATTATCAAAATCAGGGTCATAAATTAAATCTCTAATAAATAGATGCTTTTGTGTCCTTGCCACTTCATCTATAACTGCATTTGATTTATCACTACTGTCATTCAAAATATTTTTATTTAAGATATCAGAAATTGTAAATCCATTTTCTTTATATAGTTTATATGAGGTATGACTTATAACCTTTGCTGTTAAATCTAACTCTCTCATATCATAAGTTATATAAACAACTGCAATACCTTGCATAGCCATTGTAGCTGCTGATTGTAGTAATATTGTAGTCTTTCCAATATTAGGACTGGCTGCTACAGTACTAATCCCAGTGGGCCAACCGCCACCTGTTACATAATCTAAATCCTCTATACCTGTACTGATTTTTGCGGGTCTTTCTTTAATTCTTTCTGTAAGTTTGTTAAGATATGTTGAGTTTCCAATCCCTAAACTCTCTACTGCTGATATATCAAAATTACAATCTTTTTGATACTCTGCATTCCTTACCTCAATTTCTTCTCTTAAATCTGGTTCTGTGGCTTCTGTCACCACCTCAGAAGTTGGAGGAGCAGGTAAGTCCTGCTCACTATCAAACCCTATACCACCACCAAATACAATTTCTTTAATTGGTGGTTTCTTGTATAAATCTACTTCTTCTGTCTGTACCTCTGTTAGCCTTATATTGCTTAAATCAACCTGTTTACTCATTCTCTATTCCCCCTGTAATATTCTTTTGCTTTTTGTTCTATATATTCCAATGCTTCTAAAGTTAAATCTCTATCTGCAATCAACGCCTCATTTACATCTTTAAACCCACTTAACCAGCCTTCATAATTTGCTACAAATAAACCTCTTTTTTTAAACTCTTTTATATCAGCTTTACCAGCTTCGTCATTATCTGTTAAGCATATCAACATAATTTTAGGCTGATTGTCTAC
>CAYYEN010000315.1:0-4462 GCA_964470795.1 uncultured Spirochaetaceae bacterium
TTGCTCTAACGCAGATGCAAAAGCTGAGTTGACTAAAAATTTTGAAAAATTAACTAAATTATTTGATTTTGGATTTATTACCATTTATGAAAATTTTAATAGTTATTTAGATAACGTAAAAAATTATTTTTTATCTTTTTCTGATAAAATTATTCATTTATCAGAATTCTTAAACCCTAAAGATACTTTTTCTCTAGATACTTCCGCTTTCAAAATAGACAATATAGCCTTGATTCAATTACTTAAGGGTGATTATCCATTTACAAAATTACAAACGCAAAATAATGATGAAATATTATTCCCAACCGACGAACTAATCTTGAAAGTTGAAATATTACGAAAAAAGGTAGATTTATTGCAGCAAGCACTTACCAGTTTAATTGAACTTATAAATAAATATTATGATTTTATAGAAGCTGTAAGTTTTGAAATTGAAGAATTTGTAAATTGTAATAATTCACAGAATTTATTAAATAATCTTTCCTCGCTCTTTTCAAATAAAGATAATTTTATAAAAAACGATTCAATTGTGGTTGATACTTTAAAAACTGTTAATTTGATAAAAATAATAAGTTTTTTATAGCCTATGCTGATAAAGCTTTTTACGCTAATGAAGAAGATGATGAAAGAACAAAACAATTAGTTAGCTTAATATTAAAAGAAGATGATTGTAATAAAATATATCACCTCCTAACTGAAGGTGTTAATGTTAATTATTCCTTAAAAAAGAGTTTATCACCATTACTGCTTTCTGTATATGAAGAAAGATTAGAAGTGGTTATATTGCTCATTCTTGCAGGATCAGATTTTACCATTAAAAGTCAAAACAATTTTGATTTGCTTGATTACGCTGTATATAATAACAAAGACAACAAGATAGTCAAGCTTCTGTTAGATTTACTAAGCCTCAATAATTATAGCAATGACAACATATTATATAATGCAATAAATCATAAGGTTGCTCTATGTAATATAATCATGCTAATGGATTATGGTTATAATTTAAACATTGTTAATAAGCAGAACAGAAATTTACTAGAAACTGCTTTAGATGAAAAGCGTTTTGATATTGCTACAGAATTAGTAGCTAGAGGTCTAAAACTAGAAGCCTTAAATAAGAATAATATGCCTATTTGGACCCGAATATTAAGTTCAAATTATGAACCTAATTATATTGAATTTTTGAAAAGTAATAATATCAAGTTTTCAACTGATGATACATTTTATTATAAATGGTGTATTGATTTTAACTATCATCCAAATTACATCAGTGATTTTGCATCCCTTGGCGTAGATGTTAATGCAAATATAGGCAATGAAAGTATTTTATCTTATGCAATTAAAGCTAATGTTTCAGAAGCTATTTTAAAGGAATTGGTAGCTCTTAAAGCTAGTTTCTTTAGTACAGAATTACCTTTCCATCTAATTGCCAAGGCTCAAAAGGATTATTATTATTTAATCCCATATATATTAGCTCAAGGCTTTGATATAAACTTTAAAGACGATGAGGAAAAATCGCCTTTAGCTTTAGCACTTCGTAGCAAAAATAAATACAAATTGATACTTACCCTAATCAACAAAGGTGCAAATTTATTCGAAAAGAATAGTAATAACGATAATCTTTTAATTGTCGGATTGAAGAATCCTGATATTGATTATGAAGTTGTTAAAGTTCTATTAGACAAAAGCTTAAGGATTGATGAATGTAATAATTTTGGGCTGGATGCTTTTGTCATTGCATTATCTAATGTTATGGATCCTAATATTATTTCTTTGTTGATTGAGCATGGTGCTAAGGTTAATGCCGAATATAATGGCTTAACCCCAATTATGTATTACGCCATGGGACAAGCTTCAATTGATATTTTGTATACCTTGATTAAACATGAAGCAAATTTAAATGCAAAGAGTAAGTTTGGTCTTAATGCTTTAATCTGTTGCCTTATTACAACAGGAAGAACGGATATAGTAAAAGAGTTGCTGAATTATGCACCAAAGCTAAAAAACTGTAAATGCAATTCTTTAACTCCCATACAATGGTTAAAAACGAATCAGAGTGTTGCTCAGAATAACCAACAATATTCTACTTTAAAATATCTATTATTGAAATAAAAGGAGTAAATTATGAGAATTTTAATTATCTTGAGCGTTACTATTTGTTTAATAATGGTTTCATTGTTTATTGCAAAAACAATTATTATTAAAAATAAGATTATAGATAAAATTAGAAATCTAGCGCAAATAACAGCAAAGTAATTATTACATCTTCTATTTTCTATTTGGCTAATACTAAAACCATATTAATACATTTTTTCCGATGTTACATCACCAACTCACTTTAGTCTATTTTTAGATGGTTTTTTTTGATTTTCCATGAGTAGCCATTATAATGAGGCAGAAAATAATTAAAAAAGACTTCAACTCCCCTTAGGCAAATGTTATTACTGAAAAATATTACTTTTCATTAAATAAATGTAAAGTTTACTTGACATATATTCCAATACTCATTATAACATAAATGTAAAGTTAACTTAACATAAGGAAATATGGAATGAATACAAAAATTCAGGAATTACGGAAAGAAGCAAATATATCCCAACAAGCGCTTGCTGATATTCTAGCGGTATCACGACAAACAATAATTTCACTTGAAAATGGTAAATATATCGCCTCTCTTCCACTAGCATTTAAAATATCAAAATATTTCAACAAACCAATTGAAGAAATATTTATCTATGAGGAGTAAAAAATGAATTTCAATACTGCAAAAAACTTAGAAGAATACATTCATAACTTTAAAGTTAGAACTGTTATTCTCGCTTTCTTTTCTATCGTTACCCTTGTTGCAACGATACTCAGTTTAACCATCTATACTGAAAATAGTTTTAGAGGTGGCTTTTTTACAGGAATGTGTGGAGCTTTCACCGCTTTTACAATAATACACATCATTACACTAAAGAATAAGGCCAAACTAAATAGAGACTTTATCCAAGTAACAGATGAAAGAAATGTGGAGATCAACAAAAGAAGTTCCTTCATTGCCTTCAATGTGTTGAATATATTTTTTGCCCTTAGCGCAATAGTCTTTGCCTTTATAGATAAACGACAAACTATGGCCTTTGCCTTTTTAATCTTTCTTTCTGTCATCCTTCAAACTATTGCCAAGTTTGTATTATCAAAAAGAATGTAATTTCTCTAAAGCCCAGGTTAAATACTTGGGCTTATTTTTCTTCATTCCCTGTTTGGAATAATATAAATAATATTCCAAAATACTTGTTTTAATCAAAAATTGCCATCCTTCTTCTTGTCACAAAAGTATCAACTTTTATGCAATAAACCACCAGAATACTTTATTAGAATTCAATTTTGAGAACATGGAATTTTGGTTGTATCTTATAGATATAGGAGTTTTTAGAGTACAGAACTTAAAGATGGCTTAACTATCAATGACAATATGATATACACTGACAAAACCAAATTAAAACAGAAGAGGAAATAAAAAATTTGATTTTAAATAGTCTTAAATCTTATTAACCGAAGGCTTATCTAGAAATAGATAGGCCTTTTTAAATTAAGGGTCCAAAAATGCATTATATTCATATCTTGAGCAATTTCATAACCAGGGTTTCCAAGAAGTCCTAACCAGCGATGATACCCATGATCTGGTGCAAAAGCAATGGCATATTTCTTATCTTTTCACACTTCTTTTGCTATATCATGGTCCCTTTTTTAAAGTTTTTATAAAACCAAAGCTTTCTTATAGCACGCATCTTTTGCACTATAATAATACTTTTTATCAGTTATAACTTATAAAGTAAATTATATTAACTTGTTAAACAGTTATATCTTTGATATATTATATATATGAGTAATAACTTGATAAATCGCGAACAATATATGAAAAGAATTAGGCCTTTTATAGAAAGCGACCTTATAAAGGTACTAACCGGAATGCGTCGAAGTGGTAAATCTGTCATGCTAGAACTTATAAAAAAGGAATTAATACTGAGGGGTGTAAGCAAAGACAAAATCATTAGTATAAATTTTGAGTCCTTAAACTATTACGACTTATGTAACGCTTTTTCCCTTCATGAGAAAATCCAAAAGTGCATAAATGATTCAAAAGAGAAATACTATCTCTTCTTTGATGAAATTCAAGAAGTAAAAGATTGGGAAAAGGCTATAAATTCTTTTAGAGTTGAGTTTAACTGTGATATCTATGTAACAGGTTCTAATGCTAAACTTCTTTCTAGCGAATTAGCAACATATCTAGCTGGACGTTATGTCGAATTCATTATCTATCCTTTCTCCTATGCGGAATTTTTGACTTTATATAAGTTAGAAAATCCTTTATCAGAAGAGGAACTTATTTTTTCTACCTATCTAACTTTAGGAGGAATGCCCTATTTAAGCAATTTAAGATACAAGGAAGAACCAAGTTATCAATATTTACTCGATTTAT
>CAYYEN010000316.1:0-4448 GCA_964470795.1 uncultured Spirochaetaceae bacterium
GTATACCGGGATTCATGCTAATCAGAAAGTTTAATCTTTGTAAGATATTTCACGACGTTCTTCAGGAATCCATTTTTCCAGCATTTCATGAAGCCGATGACGTTCAAACGGTTTGGATAAAAAGTCATCAAAGCCATTTGCCAGATACTCTTCTTTTGCTCCTTGAATCGCATTTGCAGTTAATGCAATGATAATTGCCTGACCTGATGTATCCTTACATTCGGAACGGATAATCTTCGTTGCTTCGATTCCGTCCATCTCCGGCATCATATGATCCATGAAAATCATATCATAGGTATTCTTTTTACATAGTTCAACTGCCTCAGGTCCGCTTGTTGCCTGATCTATCTTAAATCCATACACACGGAGCATTGCCATCGCTACTTTTACATTAATCGGAATATCATCTACTACCAATACGCGGTATGTATCGCATGTAAACATTTGTGTTTTCTTTTCTGTCTCTTCCGATACGATATTCTTTTCGGAAATTACACGCTTATCTATAACTTTCTGCTGAATAATAATTGTAAAACGTGTGCCTTTTCCGTATTCACTTTCTACCTGAATATCGCCCTGCATCATCGTAACGAGCTGTTTTGTAATCGCAAGTCCGAGTCCCGTTCCTTCAATTTTACGGTTACGGTTCATGTCAAGCTGTCTGAAAGACTCAAAAATCGCAGCAAGGTCTTCCTCTTTAATTCCCATTCCTGTATCTTCGATGATAAATTTCAGTTCAATCATATCATCACTGATATATCGGCTGGAAGTATCTATGCTTACGTATCCCTCTGTCGTAAACTTCACCGCATTATTGATAATATTAATCAGAATCTGGCGGATTCGTCCTTCATCACCATACAACTGTCTTGGAATGTCATCTGCTACTTTTACTTTTAGCTGCAAGCCTTTTTGCTCTGCCTGCATCTGTATCAGATTCATCGTATCATTTAATAATGTCTGTACATAGTAATTCTCATTTACAAGTTCCATCTTGCCGGATTCTACCTTCGACAAATCCAGAATATCATTAATGATAGCTAACAAATTCAGTGCGGCTGTTTTAATATCAACTGCATAATTACCAATCTTATCTTCACAGCTTTCTTCGATAATCAGCTCACTCATACCGACTATTGCATTCATCGGCGTACGGATTTCATGCGACATATTAGCAAGGAAATTTGATTTGGCACGGTTCGCCGCCTCTGCCTGTTCCTTCATTTTATTCAGTTCTTCAATGTAGGTATATGTATTTGTAATATCTACCAGGATGATATTATAACCTCTGATACTATTATCCTGGTCAAGTAATGAACGCACATGACATTTATAATAACAGCCGGAAACCTCATACATGTCTTCTCCCTGAAAGATACTTGTCGGAAACCCTTCAACTGTATTGATATTTTTATGAGCATCAATCGTTGGAAACATCTGTTTCGCTGTATCATTATATGTAGATACAGCATAGTCCTCGTTCAACGTAATCAGACATTCTTTCATGGAGTTAACAATTGTTTCCGTAGCTGTTCTTGTAAGGTCAAAGTCCTTCCTGTTCCATACAAATATTACCAAAATAGGAAACAGAAATGATAAGCATAACGGCGTAGGGTCATATCCTTCCGGAAATACTCCGAGCACATATAGAATCAACGTAGTAATCGCAACGGTCATTCCACCGATGATAAATAATAGCTTTCTACGTATTTTGATATTCTTTTCTTTAATCAACGACTTGAAAACAGCCACCTCTGATACTGCCCATGGAATAGCAGTACACGTCACTACAAAGAAATAAAATCCGACACCATGCGTCAACACAACATGTGGCATCAAACCTGTTTCTACAAAATCAACTTCAGAATAGTATAAATTGTGATATTGATTTGTCCATACTAAGGTAATAGACAAACAACCACATATTAGTAAAAAACGTTCTAACCAAATATTTGCTTTCACACCGCAATAATTACATACAAACATCATAAAGAGTATTGCAACAATACCACTTCCCAAATACTCTACACATATTGCATGCATGGCTTCATCTTGCGTTTTGGATAAAAGCTCCAACAAATATCCTGCACTTTGTACCATTTCTGCGGCAAGAAAGGCAAGCATCAAGACATGTTTATACGTAGAACCACTACGAAACATATACACAAGTGCGATGATAATAAATAAAATTGCTAAAATTTGTAATGTCACTAATAAATTAAACACCATAAATAAACAAGACCTTATCCGTTTTTATCTGTTATTGTTTTAACACTTTGAGTACTTTCTGATAACTACTTAAAAAACTGTCATTTTCTGCTAATATGTAATCTATTTGATCTGACTTGGCTGCCATTTCAAGTGCTTTTGCCTTTTCGGAAAGTGCTACGGCGCCTACTGTAAGGGAACTGCTTTTGATTCCATGTACAACAATCTGATAATTCTTCCAGTCCTGTTCACTGACGAACTTCCGTATCTGTTCGATATAGTCTGCTCCCTGGGCACAGTACTCTTCTACTACTTCGTCATACAGTTCTTCCATACCACCACAATATGTGATTCCTGTTTCTTTATCGATAACAGCTGCTTCATCAAACACCTCTTCTTCAATAACAACGGCTTCATCGACTACTTCTTTCTCTTTCTTTCGAAACAATCCAAACATGTCACTTCTCCTTTTATACGTATTCTATTTTTCCCCCGATTCTACGGTATTTTCGTTTTTTATAACTCGGAAATATCTAGGTCAACTATTAACTGATCGATTTTTTCTCCCACATCAATCACATCTTATCTAACAAAAATGCCATATACAACGGCAATGTAAGAATCTGATTCTCATTACCCACATTATAATCACCTAATTTTATCGCACTTTTAACATGATACTTTTCCGGATGATTTAAAATCGTTCTTGTACTCTTGGTATTACCATTTGTTGCTTTTACTTCTACCAACGTACACTCACCCTTATATCTCATAACAAAGTCGATTTCCAAACCGGAATCTTTATGGTAGTAATATAATTTACGTCCCATTTTAGAAAAGATATCTGCTATTAAATTTTCAAAAATAGCCCCCTTATATCCATACAGTTTCCCCTGCAAAATATCATACTGTGTGCCGTCCTCCAGCATACTGATAAACAATCCACAATCTTTCATGTATACCTTAAAAACATCTTCTATTGCATTACCATCCAAGGGTAATTCGGTAATAGATAAATTATAACACCTAGATATAATCCCTGCATCTTCTATCCATTGGAGACTTCCCATGTATTTTGATGCTGTAGAACCTTTTTTTATGACAGCATATTGAAACTTTTTATTCTCCTTACTTAATTGCTTTGGAATAGACTGAAAACATTCTTTGATTCTGGATTTATCTGCTTTTTCAGCATATTTCACCATATCGTCCTCATATGATCGAATAATATCACGCTGAATACTAAGAACATCATTCATTTGCTTCGTATTAACAAAGGTTTGTACAACATCAGGCATACCACCTACAACCGTATATTGCAATAAAAGCTGCCTCATTTTGTTATGAATCGCCTCCTGAACAGGTTTAGCCTCTTCCAGACACTTTCTTAACATATTTATTATTGGTTCTCCAATATCATTTGCCCAAAGAAATTCCTCAAAATCTAATGGATACATATCGATCACTGTCTCATATCCTACCGGAACAGATCTAGGTTCTTTTCCATATCCCTTTACCCCTAACAATGAACCGGTACCTATCACATCAAAGCGACCATCCATTTGAAAAAACTTAAGTGCGGTTCTTGCCTCCGGACACTCCTGGATCTCGTCAAGAATAAGAACGGTTTCTCCCGCTTCAAATACTGCACCTTTTCCTAACAATGCTGAAAGCATCATAATAATGTTATCAATTTCTAGTGAGCCTGAAAATACTGAAGCATAGTCCGGATTTTCAAAGAAATTTAAATACACAACATTCTTGTAATTATTCTTAGCAAATTCCAATACAGAGAAAGTCTTTCCACATTGTCTGCAACCTTTGATAATCAAGGGTTTATGCTCCTTAGCATTTTTCCAATCTATAAGTTTCTGTTCAATTTTTCTTTTCAGCATAACAAAATCAACTCCTTTATTATAGTGTATTTACTTTTAACAACTTTTTCAAGGGAGTTTTTTGAAAGAATGTATATTTTTTTATCCGGATTTTTATATACGATGCAACTTATATTTACATCTTTATCCAAAATAAAACAGCGGTTGTACTAGTCAATAAAAAGGCCAGAATCCAATTATGAATTCCAGCCTTCAAAATATACCTTATTTTATTAATCCTTTGCAGTAACCTCTTCCTTCTTATTGTAAGTTTCTCCTTAATATAACAGTTCTTCAATGCTATCATGTCACAACCTTTTATAAAAACGGTACCATGTATACCGGGATATAACTAATACCATTTTC
>CAYYEN010000317.1:0-4444 GCA_964470795.1 uncultured Spirochaetaceae bacterium
GCAACTATCTTAACATTAACTACAATTCTGTCCTTACTCATTTACATGAAGGTTACAGGAAACAAAGAAGTTACATTGTAATTTCTTAGTTAATATGATTACATAAAAAGCGGTGGATAATTTGTCCACTGCTTTCTTTTTTAGAATATCTAATTTAATTAAGGAACTAAATTTTATGAAACTGATGATTATTAGACATGGAGACCCTAACTACGAAATCGATTCTCTTACCCCTATCGGTTGGAAAGAGGCGGAAGCACTTTCAGTGATGATGGAAAATATTCCTGTCAAAGAATATTATGTATCTCCTTTAGGCCGTGCTAGAGATACCGCCTCTTTAACCCTTAAGAGAGTTAATCGAGAAGCAACTGTTATGCCGTGGCTAACTGAGTTTACCCATAAAATAGAAAAAGGTAGGGAAGACCCTTTCTCTGATGCAATTGCTTGGGACTGGTTTCCAGTAGACTGGATGAGACGAGAGGAGTTCTTTGATAAAGATAAGTGGGTGAAATCGAGAGAGATGAGCGAGGGCAATATCAATGTATATTACGATGAAGTATGTAAAGGCCTTGATGAGCTATTAGCAAAAGCAGGATATAACAGAGATGGGTTAATGTATTCTACAAAGCTTGGCAACAATGATACTTATGTGCTGTTCTGCCATTTAGGAGTTGAATGTGTTCTATTATCCCACCTCCTCAATGTCTCACCCATGATACTCTGGCATAATACTTGTGCTCGTCCTACTTCTGTTACTACCTTGGTAACCGAGGAGCGTATCAAGGGAGAAGTCGTTTGGAGAATGCTAGGCTTTGGAGAGGTAGCTCACTTATATAAAGCAGGACTAGAACCCTCTTTTGCCGCAAGGTTCTGTGAAACCTTTGAAAACACAGAAGAGCGACACTAAATAGAAAAAACTGCCAAAGAAAAGATTCTAAGGCAGTTTTATTTTTAACCTTTAACAGCGCCTGCAGTAAGTCCTGCAATAAAATAGCGTTGTAAGAAAACAAACATAACAGCAACTGGGATGGAAGCAACTACAGAAGCCGCCATCATACCTATCCAATCGTTACCACCCTCCCCTGTAAAGGTAAAGACCATACCACTTGCAAGGGTTCTATGCGCAGTAGTAGAGATTAGAGTTAAAGCATAAAGCAAATCATTCCAAGCCCAGACGAAACTATAAATTGCTATTGTCATCATTCCTGGTATTGCAAGAGGAATAATTATTTGAAACATGGTACGCCATTCAGAAGATCCATCAACTCTTGCCGCTTCGAGCAAAGATTGTGGGACTTGATCGAAATAGGCTTTTATTGTCCAAGTACCAACAGGAATAGTAAGTGCAACGTAAGCAAGAATAATTGCCGGGTACTTATCTAAAAATCCAATTCTCTGCATCATTGGATAGATAGATAGGAGCAAAAGGCCTTGTGGAAAAGCTTGGCTTATCATAATAAGAGCCATTACGGACTTTCGACCCTTATACCTAAACTTCGAGAAACTATAACCTGCAAATACCGATATAACAGTTGAGAAAGCTGCAGATACTATTGCAACAAAAATACCATTTTCTAGATATCTTATGAAGTCAGAATTTGTTAATACTTTTTTAAAATTAATAAAATTAAAATCAGTAAAAAAACTAAATTTAAACATCTCTTCAGCTGGCTTTAACGCAGTTGATATCATCCACAGCTGAGGAAAGAAAGCAAAAATACCTATTAAGATGAGAAAAACATAGAAGAATATCTTAAATATTACTGTCTTTTGAAACATCGTCTAGTCCTCCTTTACTCGTTTTAAATAAATTCCACTGAAAGATCCTAACAATATAGCCCATAACACACCTAAACTTGCAGCACGTCCAATATTATAATCTTTAAAAGCTTTTTTATAGACTTCTGTTGCAAAGGTTGAAGTAGAACGCTCAGGTCCACCACCAGTCATAACGTTTATTAAATCAAAGTGCTGAAGATTTCCAATAGTTCCAAGGATTAATATCAACGTTAATACAGGCTTAATTGCTGGAATTACAACATGAAAGAATACTTGCCAGTTATTAGCACCATCAATTCTACAAGCCTCACATTGATCTGAAGATACTCCTTGAAGTCCTCCCATAATGAAAGCCATGTACCAAGGAAACATTTGCCAAGTTCTGGCAGTGACAACACTGAACATTGAAGTTCCTCTGTTTCCTAGCCAAACTACATTATTATCTAAGAAACCTACCTTAGTAAGTACTGCATTTAAGATTCCATAATCTCCATTAAAAATCCAACTCCATAAAAAACCAATAGCGATTCCAGGGATAATCCAGTTTACAAGAGTCACACCACGTAGAAATTCTGATCCTTTAAATTTTTGATTCATCAACACTGCCCAAATAAGTCCTATTGAAAAAGGCATAAGTGTTTCAAAAAATACAAAACAAACAGTAGTCCATAATAGTTTATAAGTATTAGGATCTTGGAAAATCTTTATATAGTTTTCAAAGCCTACAAATTTCAAATTTGAATATATCAAGTTTTTATTTGTAAAGCTAAAAGCTATTGAATTCATGAATGGGTAAAAAATCATTAGTGCAAAAACAAACAACGCCGGAGAGACTAATATCCATGCCATTATAGTTTGTTTTTTTGAGGTTTTATTCATTTTCTTATCTTTCCATATATTGCCTACCGTAATGATAGGCAACATTATAATACATATTAGAGACTATTAATGCGAGTACACATTGTGCTTGCTGCTACTTCAGCAGTCTTAGAACCAGAAAGTAACGCTTGTAATTCTTCAAGGATTACAAAGTTTGCTGCTGAATATAAAGGACCTGCGGTTTCAGCAAGACGACCACCATCAAGTATAGGTTTCCAACAATTTGACCAATAATCTTTAGTTACAGAAGCATTATCTAAAACTGATTTCTTTGATGGTAGTAAACCATTAGTTTCGAAATATTTTAAAGCAACTTCTTCACTTACAAGGTGCTCAATAAATTGTTTAGCTTCTTCTTTCTTAGTTGAACGATCAATGATAACTAAGAGGTGCCCCCAACCACTTGCTTGAGGTTTATCACCAACAGCAAGAACTGGATGTACTTGTGGATGAGCATATTCAGAAATATCACCAAAAGCTGGGTTAGTAATAGCACCCTTACTCATCAAAGCATCATCATAGAACGCTACTCTACCTTCCTTGTAAAGAGTTCTTGCATCTCCTCTACCCATTGCATCTTGAATATAACCTTTATCTTTTAGTCCTTTGAACCAGGTTAAAGCAGCAATAGCTTCTTTTGAATCTAAAGAACACTTACCATTAGTATATACGTTAGCTCAAAAGGTCCAAAGCCATACCATAAAGTCTGGTGCAACAGTTCCTGAATCTTTAGTCATAGCAGCATAAGGTACGATATCATTATTCTTATCAGAATCGTTATTAGCTGGGTGGTTCTCTTTAACCATCTTTAAAGCTTTTTCAAAATCTGCAATTGTTACAATTTCAAAATTCACACCACTTTCAGCTAAAATTTTAGGGTTTGCAATTAAAGCCATTGGAGCAACAGTCCAAGAAAGACCATATTGGATCCCATTGAAATTGCCAACTGCAATTGACCCATCCGTGAAGTTAGAAGTAAAATATTCTTTACCAAATACTTGATTTAAATCTGCAAGTACACCAGCTTCAGCAAGAGCTGGTAACATTCTAATATCAATTTGAGCTACATCATATTGTTCTTTACCTTGAGCTCTCAAAGCCAATTGAGATTCTGTCTCTCCCCAAGGCCAGTTAATTTGAACAACCTTATCAACATCTTCAACCTTGTTATTAAAGGAAGAAATCATCCATTCAAAGATATCCTTTGAGGAAGCTTCTGCACCTGACCAGTTACTAAAGGTCATACCAACTTGTTCAGCGCTCTTTGCACTTTCAGTATTACCAGCACTGAAAACAAAGCTAGAACACAATAATAAAACTAATAAACTTAAGCAAACTTTTTTCATTTTTTACTCCTTTTGCTAATTAATCCATATATCAAAAACCCCAGGATTGTTAGATCCATGAGTGTCTTTTATCTTTAAAATTATTCCAGTTGCAAACACTTCTTCAAAGCACAGCTTTACATGCCGCTGTACATTGAAATCTACATTTATTACCTTAACTACAACATCATCATTCAAAACAACCAATTCAAAGGATTTTACTAATCTTGGACAAATAGAAGTTCTAAAGTTAATAGCATGATGCCTATTAACCTCAGGTACTTTAGTACTTAACATTTCGGAAGCTAAATCATTATCAAAAAATACAAGATCTCCCGGTATGAGAGTGCTTTTCGATACACTTGAACCAGCTGTATATTGATCAGAGGTTACCCTTGGAAGCGATATCCCGTTTTTATTAAAAACATACTGTATAAAGCCTGAACAATCAAATCCATCAG
>CAYYEN010000318.1:0-4435 GCA_964470795.1 uncultured Spirochaetaceae bacterium
GCGCTATGGCTGCAACATTCCGCCTGCAGCAGGATGACATGGTTTTGCGCAATGCACGGCCATTTGATACCGGCCTGCCCAAAGGCTTCACCGACCTTTTTGGCATGACTTTTCTCACCATCACGCCGGAAATGGTGGGTAAGACCATCGCGGTCTATACCGGCCTGGAAGCCAAGGGGCCGGGTGGCCGACTCTCTGAATTTCAGGGCTACCACCACGACATTATCCGTAAGGCTGGCGGCATCGTCGGCACTTTCCGATCCCCAGAAGAGGCAGTTGCCATTGTGCGCGCTGGCACCCAAGGATGACTCCCAACGAAATTGCGTGCGCCATGGCCGTCATTGGCGCGCACCTGAATATGTCGCCCAAGGATTTGGCGCAGCGCGTGTTCGGCGTGACCCAAGAGACGTTCGGAAACTGGCGCAGGGGCTCATATGAGCCGCCGCGATGCACACAAGCCGTACTGCGCATGCTGCAGTCGGCGATCGAATCCAAAGACCAAAAATTGACTGTCGCCATATTGGCGGCATTAGGGGTAGATTATGAGTAGGCCGACATCATTTGCGCACTGGCTGGCGCGCCAACCATGGCGTGAGCCCGATGCGATGTTGGAGCGATACGCGAAGAGCATGCATATCGCAGCGCTGGCAGTTGGCGCTAACACAGAAGGCATTCAGATCGTTTTCGATGGCAAGCGGCATTACCTGCCCAACGAAGCCGGGAAAATAGATTCGCGCCAGTATTACGTGGCCAGTCTTGAGAAGCACAAGGACAGCACGCTGTGGCCTGAAATCACTTTCGGCAGTTTCAAAGCGTCGGTTGACAATCAGTATTGGAACCCGCGCAACGCGGCCTGGGCCGAGTTTGAGGCCGACAAGCGCGGCGACAAGCTGGTGCAGGACAGTGATGCGCTGCGCCAGTACAAGGAAGCAATCGCAGAGCAAATGAAGCGTGCCGATGCAATCCGGCGCGAGCGCGATGAACTTATGGCCCAAGCCAATGAGGCCGGGCGCGTTGCTGCAGTGGCAGTGCTGCGCGATGGTGCCCGCCCATTTGGCCCGGCAGAGAATCACCCGTACCTTGCCGAGCGCGGCCTGACGCCTACGCCCGGTGTGCGAATCGCTACCCAAGAGGTCTTGGCGCGCGTGTACAGCAGCCGCTACCACGAATGGCGCGATCAAGCCGTGGTGGCCAAGCCAGGCGAGCTGCTGGTGCCGATGATCGAAGCCATCCCGGACGGCAAAGTCTGGGGGGTGCAGCGCATCACACCTGACGGCAAGTTTTTCCTGCCCGGCCAGCGCAAGTCTGCCCTGTACCACCGTATCAAGGGCAGCGACGATGTGATCCTGGTGTGCGAAGGGCTGGCCGACGGCATCACACTCTCGCGGGCGCTGGGATGCACCGTGCTGGTGGCCTTTGACTGCGGCAACCTCGATGCCGTGGTGAACTTCGCCCTGGGAGAGGCAGCAGGCAAGCCGGTCATCGTGGCTGCAGACAACGATTGGGAAACGGCATTGAAGCCGCAAATGCGCGGCAAAAACCCGGGCCTTGACCAAGCTGCATCGATTGAACGCCACCTCTCGGTGCCCTACATGGCCCCGCATTTTGAGCCCACCGACCACGGCAAGAAAGACTGGGACGATGTGCGCCAGATGCACGGCGAAGCCTCTGCCAAGATCATGCAGCGCTCCCTTTCGCAAGCCCTGCGCAGGTGGGCTGGCCTGCCAGCCAACGATGCGAAAAAACTGCCTGCATCACGACTGGCCACGGCCACGACGCCAGCGCCTTCCACGACGCCAGCACCAATGCCAGCACACATGCCAGCAGCACCAGCGCCCGGCCCAGGGCCAGCACCGGCAGCCGGTCAAGATGTGGCCGTCTGCGAAGCATTGGAAGTGCTGCAAGAGAGCCGTCCGGCGCACTGGGCAAGCCGTGAGCTGACGGAAACCATCTATCCAGAGCACTTCCCGCACCCAAACGACAAATGCACCGCACCGCTGGATACCCGAGAGAACCTTGAGTACCTGATGGCCGTATATGGCATCGGCTGCCGGTACAACCAGATCAGCAAGGACAACGAAATCACGATCCCTGGCATGCGGTTTTCGCGCGACAACCAAGCCAATGCCGCCATGGCCGAGCTGACCAGCATTTGCAAGCGCTGCAAGATGCCAACGCAGAACCTGGATCAGTACGTTCTGAGCATTGCCGACCGCAACAGCTATAACCCAGTGTCCAGCTGGATCACCAGCAAGCCATGGGACGGGAAAGACCGCATGCGCGAGCTGCTGAACACGGTCAAGGTGCCAGCAAGCTATGACCCGAGCATGCGCGACTTGCTTGTAAGTAAGTGGCTGCTATCCGCTGTGGCTGCTGCAATCAAGCCGCATGGGTTCTACAGTAAGGGCGTTCTGGTTTTCCGTGGTGCGCAGTCAAAGGGTAAAACCAGCTGGTTCAAGCGGCTGGTTCCTGCAAGCATTGGCCGCTACCTCAAGGACGGTATGCACCTGAACCCCACCGACAAGGACACCGTTTTCACAGCAACGGCGCATTGGATTGTGGAATTGGGCGAGTTGGATGCGACTTTTCGCAAGTCCGACATTGCATCGCTGAAAGCCTTCATCCCGAAAGAGGAAGACCGCTTGCGCCGCCCGTTCGAGCGCAAGGATTCGATGCTGCCACGGCGCACGGTTTTTTTTGCCAGCGTGAACGACAAGCAATTCCTGGTGGACGATACCGGCAACACGCGCTGGTGGACTGTAGAAGTTGAATCGCTGGATTACGCCCACGACATCGACATGCAGCAGGTCTATGCCCAGCTGCACGAAACGCTGTACCTGCGCGGGGCTGAGTGGTGGCTGAATGCCCAGGAAGAGGCCATGCTTAATGCCTCCAACGCCGATTTTGAGATCGTTGACCCCATCGAAGAACGCCTTGTGGCCGTGTTCAATTTCGATGTGGCATACGACGAAAACGGGAACCGTCAGTACACCTATGAGCCGGTCAAGCGCATGCAGACCACCGAGATTCTTCTGAGTATGGGGTACGACAAACCAGACCGCAAGCTGACCATATCGGCGGGCAAGGTGCTCAATCGCATGGGCCTGACGGCAAAGCGCTCAAATCGCGGTAGCGTCTATGTGATGCCTGAAAAACGCTTCATTCAGAGCACCGATGGGTACGGGTTCCAGCAGTACGGGGCACCCCCGGAGGGCTATTGATATGCAGGGCGTGAATTTGGAAAAAGCCATGGCCACGGCCCTGAGCCACGGCATTACACCCGACGGCTTCGCCCAGGGCGATGATGGCCGCGCGTGGCAGTGGGATCGTGATTACCCAGTGCTGCTGCGCACTTTGGAGGTGCTGGAAGGGCTGCAGGCATCGCCAGCAGTGCAGCCGCGCCACCCTTCGGCCTATTGGCTGAAACACCGCGTGGAGAACGACCTGGGCGTGTACGTCAGTCAGGGCACGGTGATACTGGCCTGGGTGCTGCTGGGGCGCAAGCTGGAGCGCCACCCGGGAGGCTTACCCGGCGCGTTCCTTGCAGTGAACCGGCGCGACCCAACGTACAAGCGATGGATGTACGCCCGCAACGTCGCTTAACTTGCATGAAATGCCAGTTGCACAAAATGCGCTGGCATAAAAACCTGAGTAAATCGCTCATGCTTTCGCTGAAATACTTGCATGCCGTGCAAGTATTCGGTGAAAATTCACGCATGCAAACAAAGGGGATGCCAATGATCAGCAATCAGTTCAAAAAAAACTACGAAGCAGCACTCGCGGCTATGGATGCTGGCTTTTCGAGTAAATCCGCACAGCAGCAAGCAATTGGGCGACTGAGCTGCGCCTATGATGCCGTGCGGGATAGCGTCCTGTACGACGCCGAGAGTGGCGTGCTCTCTCTCGCCCAGCGCGGGAGTATTGAGCAAGGCATTGCTGACGGCATTCTGGACATGCCTTTCGAGCTGCACCAAGTGCGGCTGACCCAGCCATGGGCAAATGCGCTGAAAGAGGTGCTGCCAGAGCATCATAGCGCACTGGTTTTGCTTGTTGATGCGCGCAAGTTGGCAAAGGAAATGCCAATCAATCCAGTTGTCAAGGTGGTTGACGCCGCCGAAGAGCTGGCAAAACAGCTTGAGGAAAAGCTGAACAATGGGGCAAAAGACAAGGACTTTAATCCCAGCAAGGCACTGGAAGATGAAGTGAACCTTCCCGTTGGGGCATTCCCGCACATGGTGCAAAACAGCCACGGCACCGTATTTATGCGCTGGAAATACTACCTGTCCGGCCATGTGACCGCGCTCAAAACGATTGTCTCCATAGCGCAGCTGCTGAACGATGAACGCGGCGGAAAAAACGCCAAGACAGAGGCCGCACGGGCGGCAATTGAAAAGAATGACCCTGTTGCACTGCGTCTTGCTGACCGCTGGGTCGG
>CAYYEN010000319.1:0-4419 GCA_964470795.1 uncultured Spirochaetaceae bacterium
TGAACCTCATGCTTTATGGTATCCGAAGGTGACCCACCGCACATGAAGCACCAGTTTCCGTGAAAATATGGAACATTGCTGCCTTGAGCTTTGGCGGGACAAAGGGTGAGGTAATGACTATGCAGCATGATTGCCCTTAAGGAGAGCATCGCTAATAAAATAAATTTGCCGGCAAATTTGCCGGCGATGTGATATAGAGTTTATATGGAAACGATTCAAACGACAGATTGGTTACAACCAAGCACAAACGCAGAAGAAACACGACTGCGCGATGCAGGTTTTCGATGGGGCAAAAAGGGAACCCACACGAGCCGCACAATCATGCTCGACGAGATTCAGACGCTATTGGTAAACTGCCAGCCCGATGCGATGCTTAATGACTACACGACGGCCATCATCGAGGATAATTGCCTTGGAAAGCGTACCGTAGCAACACGGAAGCTTTCCTTTCAGCGTCTATCAGAGCTGTATGCTCTCGATTCGCAAATACCTTTGTTCAGAATTATGCGTTACTTTTGGTATGCAGACCGCTCTGGTCAGACGATTTTTCCTCTTCTGCTTGCTCTGGCACGTGACCCGTTACTCCGGGCCACCGCTTTTACTATACTGCGTATGCGTCCCGGTGAAGAGCTCGCACGCCAACCGTTAATCGACGCGCTGAATCATGCAGTCGGTAATCGACTAAGCGAGAGTACCCTTGATAAAGTTGTGCGGAACGCTGCTTCCTCTTGGACGCAATCAGGTCATCTAAAAGGGCGTAACCGTAAGGTTCGACAGCGTGTTATACCGACATCTGCTTCTACAACTTACGCACTCCTCATTGGCTATCTTACAGGTGTGCGCGGGCCGGCACTTTTCGAGACATTTTGGGCGCAAGTGCTCGACGAACCGCCAGATGAACTCATGCGTCTTGCTATGGATGCACGAAGACTGGGCTTTCTGGACATGAACCAATCAGGCGGTGTTGTCGAGGTAGCTTTTTCACGGCTTCTGTCGCCCGTTGATAGGAGGTAAGATAATGGGAAGAATCGAAGAATTGGCAGCACGATACCGTGCCCATATTGGCGCACCATGGCAGCGCAACCTCGCTGGGGACCAAAAGGCCATCTTCGTAGTGTATTCAAAAACGGATGAGCGAAAGCTTAGGGCGCGGCTGGAACTATTTGAGATGGCCACCACATCGACCGGTCATGGCTGGCGTTTGCTGGATATAAGTAACACTTTCACGCGGTGGATGGCCGATACTGACTATCGTGATGCCTACTTTGAAGATCCAGAGGCGCTTTCCATGAAGCTGCGGGGCGAATTTGTGCAGTATGTTGCCGGTCGGCTCCGCGAAGTGCTTACGGCCGAAGGAACAGATGAAAACACCGTAGTCGCTATTCAGGGTGTTGCCTGCCTGTTCGGCTTCACCCGTGTATCACTGGTGCTCAAGGAAGTGGTCAAGGACATTCCGGGAAGGCTGGTGGTATTCTTTCCTGGCGAATTCGAAGAGAACAACTACAGACTGCTGGATGCAAGGGATGGCTGGAACTATCTGGCTGTCCCTATCACGCTTCATAACGGGGGAAACGACTGATGAAAAATAGAGAACTTTTCCAACGCGATCCTGCCATAGCGAAACTGTTGAACGACGGTGTTGCTGCTGTACGCGAGGCCGCCAGCGCCAAAGAAATCGAAACGTTACGTTACGAGCTTGAGCACTTCGTATGCGAGGGCCAGTATGAAGATGGTTTGATTCGCATTCTGGAGTCATATCTTGGCAATGTGAGTTCGACCACGCAACCGGCGGCCTGGGTGAGCGGTTTTTACGGCAGCGGCAAGTCCCATCTCCTCAAGATGTTTCGCCATCTTTGGGCGGACACCCACTTTCCTGACGGCGCGTCAGCCCGCGGCTTGGCCCGTCTCCCTCATGAGGTGCAGGATCTGCTAAGGGAACTCGACACCATTGGCAAGCGCAACGGCGGCCTGCATGCCGCATCGGGTACGCTCCCTTCCGGTGGCGGCGAAAGCGTCCGCTTGGCGGTTTTGAGCATCGTTCTAGCGTCCAAAGGCTTGCCCGAAGCGTTGCCGCAAGCACAGTTCTGCATGTGGCTAAAAAAGAACGGAATCTTTGACCAGGTGAAATCCGCAGTCGAAGCCGCCAGTAAAGACTTCTACAGTGAACTCCACGATCTTTATGTCAGCCCCGTCCTTGCCAAAGCAGTCCTGGATGCGGATCGTGACTTTGCCGCCGACCTGAAACAGGCGCGTGCGGCCCTGAGGGCGCAGTTCCCCGTGGTCGAAGACATCTCGACCAACGAATTCATACGGCTTGTCCGTGAAGTGCTATCCGTCAGTGGGCAAATCCCTTGCACCGTGATTGTGTTGGACGAAATCCAGCTTTTCATCGGCAACGATCCTGGTCGCTCGACGGATGTACAGGAAGTTGCGGAGGCACTCTGCAAGCAACTCGATAGCCGTGTGCTGCTGATAGGTGCGGGTCAAACCGCTCTGGCAGGTAACGTACCTTTGCTCCAGCGTCTCACGGGCCGGTTTACGATCCCGGTGGAACTATCAGATTCCGATGTGGAAACGGTCACGCGCCGCGTCGTTCTGGCGAAAAAGGCCGACAAGAAGAAGGCCATAGAAGAGATGATTGATGCCCATGCCGGCGAGATAAACCGCCAGCTTGCCGGAACACGCATCGCCGCCTGCGCAGAAGACCGCGAAATCATCGTGGACGACTACCCGCTGTTGCCGGTTCGTCGACGCTTCTGGGAAAGCGTACTTCGGGCGGTGGATGTTCCCGGTACCGCCAGCCAACTTCGCACACAACTCAAAATTGTCCACGAAGCTGTTCGGCAGATGGCCGAAGAAGACTTAGGCACCACTGTTCCCGCGGACTTTATCTTTGAGCAAATCAGTCCGGATCTGCGTAAGACGGGCATGCTGCTCCGCGAGATAGACGAGACGATCCGCAACTTCGACGATGGAACTGAGGATGGGCGGCTCGCGCAGCGGCTTTGCGGTCTGATCTTTCTGATTCGTAAGCTTCCACTTGAAGCCGTGGCCGATATAGGTGTCCGCGCAACTCCGGAAATGCTTGCAGACCTTATGGTGTCCGATCTGGACAACGATGGGACTGAACTCCGCAAGCACATCCCGCGTATCTTGAAGCTCTTGGCGGATCCTCCGCCAGAATCCGAGCGACCATCATGGCTCAGGAAAGCCATGCAGGATAAGGGTGCGCTGCTTATTGAGATTGAAGGCGAATACAGCCTCCAGACCCGCGAGAGCAGTGAATGGGATCGAGAGTATCGCAACCGCCAGACGAGGCTGAATAGCGACCCGACGTCCCTATCAATTAAACGCGGTTCTCTCATTAGCGCAGCGTGCGGAGAGGCGCTCAAAGGCATAAAGCTTGTGCAGGGCAAGTGCAAGGAACCACGGAAGCTGTTGGTCCAGTTTGGCAGTGACCCGCCACCGGATGGTGGAACCGACATTCCCGTATGGGTACGCGATGGTTGGGGAGAGAAGGAAAGCACCGTACTCAACGATGCCCGATCCGCCGGCAGCGCCAGTGCGATTATTTATACCTACATTCCCAAAGCCAGCGCCGAAGATCTCCAGAAGGCCATCGTCGAGTACGAGGCGGCCAAGTCCACACTGGATTTTAAAGGTACGCCCACCACACCCGAAGGGCGAGAAGCACGCGACGCCATGGCCACGCGCATGGCTGCGTCTGAAGCATCCCGCAACCAGATCGTCAAAGACGTGATCGACCGTGCGAAGGTCTTTCAGGGTGGCGGCGGTGAGCGGTTTGAATTAAACCTCGTGGCCAAGGTCGAGTCTGCCGCGCAAGCGTCGCTCGACCGGCTGTTCCCAAATTTCAAGAGTGCCGACGACAACCGTTGGTCAAGCGTTATCAATCGCGCCAAGAATGGCGACGAGGCGGCCCTGTCGGCAGTGGACTGGACTGATGCACCTGAAAAGCATCCAGTCTGTTCGGCTGTGCTCTCGGAGGTTGGTTCAGGCAAGCGGGGCAAGGAAGTTCGCGACGCCTTTGAGGCCAGTCCCTATGGCTGGCCTCGCGATGCCGTGGACGCTGCGCTTATCGTTCTTCACACGACGGGCCATGTGCGCTCCACACATAAAGGCATGGCGCTATCGCAGGGCCAACTGGACCAGGCCAAGATTTCCATGACCGACTTCCGTGCGGAGACGGCTACAATCAATGCCAAAGAGAAGATCAAGCTACGTAAACTATTCCATACAGCCGGTGTGGACTGCAAACCCAACGAGGAAATTACCAAGGGACCAGTGTTCTTGGCCCGCCTGGCTGACCTGGCGGACCTTGCCGGCGGCGATCCACCCATGCCTGTCCGGCTGGCGACGGCCCACCTCGACACGCTTCGCGGATTTGGCGGAATCGAGCAA
>CAYYEN010000320.1:0-4396 GCA_964470795.1 uncultured Spirochaetaceae bacterium
ATATTTAATAAAAACGTATCGTCATCTAGTTCTACTAATCTAAAGAAATTACCAGCCGTAATATTTACAGATAGGTCCTTACTTTTTATTTGCTTATATAAAGCTTTTCTTAATTGATAGTTAGATGCCATATTATTCACCTTCCAAGTAGTTTAATTATAATTAATTATTCAAAGCAAGCAAACCATATATTTATAAAAACTTTTCTATTTTAATTCAAACCATTTTGAATAATTAATTATAAAAGCTAACGAGGTGGATATTTATGAAAAAAGACAAAAATAATAAACTAGCTAAAGGAATATTAGCTGGTGGTGCAACTTTATCTATTGTTGCTCTTAGAGAACTTTTACTTTCTAAGGAAGAACACGATAAAAAAGAAAAAGAAATCAAAAAAATAGAAAAGACTAAAGAAAAATACCTAAAACAAATTGGAGAATACGAACCATTTGACATCAAAAAAGGACAAGTAACTCCTAACGATGGTAAATTGGTAAATATCCTAACAAGAGCTGTCGGTGTTGCTTTTAGTAACGATGATATTTTTACTAGAAACAAATCTAACGTAAGAACATTCCCTTTTATAATTACTAATAATAGCTCTGTAACAGCAGCTATGGAAGTTGAACTTAGAAAATATTACGAAGTATTAGTTGCAGCTCAAATTGCAAACTTAATTAACTCAACTGTTTTCTCTGCGGAAAATATTATAAATGTAAATGATAACGATAGAAGAACAGTCGATAAAGTTCTTGATCGTATATTAAACCAAAGATTATCTCCAGAAGATTTAGGAAATAACCTACAAAGAGGACTATACGAGAAAGTATTTTACGATAATGACGGTACAGTTAAAATAATCAACGAAATGAACGGAATATTCCAAGATTTCCAAGATTATGAAAATGCTTATACTCAAGTTATTAGAAACTTTTCAAGTAGCGATAGACAACGTCAGAGAATGGCCGAAGACCTAGGTAAAATTACTGAGAAGAGAACTGCAGCATTAGAATATAAGAAATCAATTCTACCGAGTTACGTAGATGCTAACGGAGAATTAAAATTAGCACACGGTGTAACAAATGCAACGTTAAATCCACAAGCACAAAGAATTAAAAAAGCAATAGAAGAAATCATCAACAGTACACACGTATCTCAATTTGATGGTATCGAGCCGATTAATATTCTAAACGATGTATCGACTTTAGCAGCTGGTTTAGGTAGATACCTGAATAACTTCGAAGATGGTGCAGATATGCAAACCAACGTTATAAACTACTTAACAATTTCAAAAGACTACAGTAATTTAATGACAAGAGGATTAACAGTTATCAATAATAACAACTGAACTGATCCCTCTAAAGAGATGTTAGAAGCAGATCCTTATTATAAACTATTAGGACTTAATGCAGTTAGTGATTACTCTAAAGCATCTGAAATAACTATGAGAATGTTTAAAAATAGTAATACTTTAAGAATAAAATTAGAATTAGCAGCAGCATTATTAATTTCTACTGAAATACTTCCACCTGAATTCATCGAATACGTAACTAAATATTTAGGATTACCGATGACTGAAGATACAAAGATGCAAATCGCATTAAAATATGGTTCTGGAGATAGTAGAAACCCATTTGTATTTATGGGTAACGAATACGTAATTGCAAACATGACTGAAAAACAAGTACTTAAGTTTGTTGGAGAAATTAAACCGACTTCAATCGGTGATCGTGAAGAACTGTTAAAGAACCTATCGATGAAACAATTAAACAAAAGAGTTCCGGGAATATGGAATGTTTTCAGATCTAGAAAAGCTCTGGAAAAAAGATGAATGGATAAATTTGCAAATGTTGATGCAGCAATTGCAAAAGGTATCGAATCACTTTATGCAACTGGTGAAAAACTAAACAAAAAAGAATTACGTCAAATAATCTCACAAGATAAATCTAAATTTGGTAGATTCTTCACAGGAATGGTTCCTAATTTCATGCGTAATAAAAATACCCTTATAAACACGATGGTTGATAAACAAATCGATAAATTAACAGATTCAGAAACTGCATTGAAAAATAAAGTAACAACTACCACTGCCTCCAACCGAGGAGATGGAATGTTCGCTAAATCATTATCGATGATGGGTGCAAACGGAGCCAGAGTTCATAAAATAATTGAAGATAGATTAAAGAATAAAATAGTAGACTTATCTGCAACACAAGGTATCGACAAATCATTGGAATATTTCTTGGAACCAAATGATAGAGATGAAGGTTATGATCCAAGGAGTGCATTTATGCCGAACTTGCAACAAACACAAGACTTAATGAGAATGATGTTAAACGAAGGTTTCGAAGAAGAGTTAATCACGACAGTTCTAACCGAAGAACTAATCACCGATATAACTTCTACAGTTCTTGAAGAATCATACGTTTACCAAAACATCACGACACCAGTAAGAACAGTTACTTATAAAGAAGTTGAAAAAGATCCGATTGAATACGTTTTACCGAACTATACAAAAGGTAAAGCATTATTATATGGTGCAGCTGAAATCGATACGGATCAATTCAAAACCAGAAGAGTTGGAGAACCAATCTGGATTAAAGTAACGTTCAGTGACAAGATCAACTCGATGAAAGTCGATACGGTTGATAATGACTACACGACAACAATCGGAGTAAAATCAGAAGTTCATAGAGTTCCAGAAAAAGACTTAATGGCCGTACTAAAGGATCCTAGCCGAAATGTATCAGGATTATCAGCCATTTTCCAAGCACAAAGAGATCAAACATTAGGATTACTAAGTAAGATTGCGAACGAAAATGACTTAAAAGCAGCAAACTTAAATGGTATTTTAGTCGCTTCATTAAACGAAGCAACATCAGCAATATCAAATAAACCATCAGAAGATTATATAAACAATCCAAGTTTAGCAGTTAGATTAAAGAAACGTTATAACCTAACAGCAATCGCATTAGCAGACCCTATCGCAGAAGAATATTACTTCATGGAAGAAAACGCATCTTCATGGTCAAGAATGCCATTTAGTGAATTAAGATCTGGAGCGAATAGCAGCGAGTTGAAATTACTTGCAAGTATGATGGGAAGTAGGAGGTAATAATATGACAAAAAGATTATATGAAGAAGCCTTACCATTAGAAATAGAATACTTTGTCGGTAATGTTACCAACGGTGTTGATTTCTTAAGAGAAGCCGAACAAGTTTCCCGAGAGAAATTCGCAGTGGAAAAAATATTTAAAAATGCAATAAATGGTATATTAAAAGTAACAGATAAATTTGAGAAGCCCTTAGATACGTCTAAGGGTGATATCAAAAAGGTAGTTGGTAGTAAAGAATTACTGGAAACTATTAATAAACTAACTAAGAATTTTGATCCATCAGAACAAGATGTATTAAGATCACCAGTTAATAATTGGAAACTAGAGGATCTTGTAACCTTATCTAGAAAAACATATCTTTATATATCGAATTTAACTCCGGTATTTACAAGAGGATATCGCGATAATAACCTGTTTATTATAAATTACTACAAGGCTTTAGTATCAAACTTATTTGCTTTAATCGGTGAAGTTGTTTCATACACAGTCATTGGAGAATATCCGAACTATAAATCATTAAGAGTAACTTCATTAAGAGATTTCGTATTAAGTTATGAAAAGGGTGAATTCACTAAGTTCCTAGAATCAAGTAAAGCCCTATTAGAAGAATATGGATACGAAGATAATAAAGTACTTTATGAAAGCTACGACATTATCCAATCTGGTGTTCGATTTGTTAAGAAGTTAATAAACAACATCGATAGAAATGACCTCGCTGGTAACTTCATTTATAAAGCTGTTGAATTCGTCAAACAAATTCTTCAGATGAAACAAATGATTTGACCGTTAGTAGTTGGTAATTTACTTCCGAAACTAAATGATTACATCAATATGTTTAAAGATTTCGTTACGAATGATTCAAATACAGGATTTGGAACTAACACTACAAAATTAGCTAATCAAATTATATCGAATGCATCACGTGCAGATGATAAAGCAAATTACTTAATCAGTGTTGAAAACAACAATATGTATAACGACATCAAGAAAGAATATATGGAAAGTAAAAAAGAAGTAGAAACAATCGATGATTTTGTATTTTAATTAAAGAACTCTTCGGAGTTCTTTTTTTATTTCTTTCAATATAAACTTGAATAATTAATTATAAAATAAGGAGGTGAGTGTATCATGATTAGTAAAAAAGATATAGATTCAAGATTTGTAGCTCAAATCGAGACTGCTTTCAGAGATATAGAAAATATAAAAGACATGATAAGCACACTTAATCATAATGATTCGATTATAGAAAAAGGACTTCAAGAAAGTTTAACTGAATTAGA
>CAYYEN010000321.1:0-2230 GCA_964470795.1 uncultured Spirochaetaceae bacterium
GGATCGAGATGTTAATGCGGCTTGTAATATAGTTGCAAGAGGATTCTGTTAACCTTTATAGCTTATTAAATAAGCAGTTCTTTAATTATTTAACGAATAATTAAATAACATAACAGTAACTGGAAAGACTATAAAAGCTGTTGATTTAATTGACAGAGGATTTGGCGAAGTTGGGAATATTTTTCAATCTGATTATAAAGATAAATACGATCTAATAATCACTAATCCACCATACGATAGATATAGTAAAAAAAATCCAGAGAACATGGTAAATATGATAATCAAAATGTTAGACGATATAAAGTGCGGCGGCTACGTTTGTTTATTTCTCAAAACTGTGGCTTTAGAAAGTGAAGCTAGATATGAGCTACTTTACAAGAATATGAGACCAGAAAAAGTCTTAGTATCAGTAGATAGAGTTTCTTGTCTAAAGAGCGGCGACATTAAGAATGACGGTGGGGCAATTTCTTATTGTTGGTATGTGTGGCATAAAGATAAAGATGGTAATTTTTCCAAAGAAACAATTTTAGATTGGTTTAGGGTTAAATAGACTGGTTGACTTGCGGCCGCAAATCTGATATAATAATAATATAATAAAAATTGAGAGGAGTTAAAAAATGATAGACAAAAACTTTATAGAACAGCCGGCTGAGAAATATTGGTCTTTTCCATCAAGTTACACCAAAGAGAAAAGAAAAGAGGAGGTCTCATTCTTAATAAAGAATGAGATTACTATGGGGGCAATAAAAAAAGATGGACACTATTTCCGTTTTTCAAAAACAGATGAAGGGGAAATGTCTCTAACATCTAGAGACAAATCAACAGTAACAAAAGAATTCATAAACAAGATTGATTGGGTGCCGCATCTATATGATTTCTTTAATTCCTTGCCAAATGGAACTGTTTTACTAGGGGAGATATATTTCCCAAATAAAGCTGGTTCAAAAGAAATTACTAAAATCATGGGTTGTTTACAACCTAAAGCCATAGAAAGGCAAAAAGAAGATGGTAACAAAGTATATTATTACATCTTTGATGCTTGGGCGTTTAATGGAAAATCATTGATGAACACTAGGGCTGAAGAAAGATTTAATTTATTAAAAGAGATTGACACAAAGGGTTGTCAATTTGTTGAAGTTGCTGAGTATAAGCAAGGATTAGAACTATGGTCTCTATTATGGACTTCATTAGAAGCCGGCGAAGAGGGTATAGTTATAACAAATAAAGATTCAATACCAGCTCCGGGCAAAAAGACTGCCAGAAAAACACTAAAAATAAAAAAAGAGCTAACGGATACAATAGATGTCTTTTTTACAGGAAGATACAAACAAAGTAAAAAAGACTACAAGGGAAAAGAAATCGAAACACATAAATACTGGTTAAACTCAAAAACAAACCAACTTGTTCAAGGCGAATATTATGAGAAATTTATTGATGGTGGTACATATGAACCAGTTACCAAAGGGTTTTTCATGGGATTTGCTGGGTCTCTTGAATATGCTGTGGTAGATAAAGAAGGAAAAATCGTCCCTATTGGATGGCTTTCTTCTCTTACTGAGGAAGTTAAAATTGCTGTAAAAGAAAATCCAGAGCGTATAAAAAATAGAGTTATTGAAATTAATGCCATGGAGTATGAAAATACTGGTGGATTTAGGCATTGTAAAATGATACAATTTAGACCAGACAAGAACTGGAAGGATTGCAGTATAGAGCAAATAAAATAGAAAGAGTTGGCATTATGAGAGAACTACACATATATTTTTATTCCTACGGTAAAGAAGAAAGTTTGACTTGCGATATGTATACAACTCACCATTTGGTGACAGAGTTAGCTGACGTAGTTCATACAACTTGTATACATTTTGCAAGCCCTAGTTATTGGGTTGGTAAATATAGACTAATTATTCATCCTTGTATAGGGCAACCTTTTGAGATAAAGCTAGGAAAAAATTCACACACAAATAGAGAAATCAAAGAGGGACATAATATTGAAAAGATGTTATTATCTGGAGAATTCAATATTAAAGGCACTGTTGTATTTTAGTAACGGAAAGGAGATAAAAAATGTTAAATTATGTATTAACACCATTAGTTGGCGAGCCAGTAAAACCATTAGATAAATTACAGGTAAAATGTTTTACTTGTAATCATTTCACAATCTGTAACCTAAGACTAGGTTACTTAAAAATAGCAAAATTAATTCACAATATGTTTCAGCCGGCGGAGCAGT
>CAYYEN010000321.1:2330-4370 GCA_964470795.1 uncultured Spirochaetaceae bacterium
GGTTACTTAAAAATAGCAAAATTAATTCACAATATGTTTCAGCCGGCGGAGCAGTATTTAATTGCTCCATTAAAACCATTTGGAGATTTTAATAGTGGAACTTTAGTAGACCCTGAATTAGTTCCAGAAACAATTAAAAAAGGTACAGGTGAAGTTGGGCGACTATATCAAGCTAGATTTTTTGGCGATACAGATACATTGAAATTAATTTACTTATTTAATGGCGTAGAATTTTTAATGTGTGAGTATTCTTATATTAATGATATTGTTTCACAATTGAATAATCAAGAGGGAAACAATGAAACCACAATGGAATTAAGCTCAGAACAATATATTATCGGTATGGCTATTGAAAATGCTGATGAAATTGAAGTTCCTTTTGATTTAACTAACTCTACTGGAGAGTATGTTAATTCTACATATTTTTCCGCCGCATTGAATTGTAGTTTTTATAGTCAAATAAGAGGAATAACATACTCAGAAGCAATAATTAAACTATCAACTTCATACCCAAATGGAATACCTATGGAAAACGGTGAATACTACAATCTTGCAACTTACACATATACACCAGAAGGAGAGGGATTATATAATCCTATGGCGGGTGTACCTGTATTAGCACCATTCCCATTACCTAAGTTTCCTAGGGAGTTATAATGAGTAGTAGTTATGAAGATAAAATCAATGGTATTTTTATTTCCGAAAAAGTGAGTTTTAAGAGAGAAGTGGAATTTAATAATCTTCGTGGAGTAAGGACTACTCCACTAAGGTTTGATTTTGTTGTTTTTAAGCAAGGACAAATTGATTATATTGTTGAGGTTGATGGTGAACAACATTTTATTTTTAATAAATTTTTCCATAGAAATAACAAAACCATGTTCCGCCGGCAAAGAGAGTATGATAGAAGAAAAAACTCATACTGCTTAAAAAACAACTATATTCTATATAGAATACCATATTGGGAAATTAAGAACATTAACAACTTAGGCGATATATTTAACTCAAGGTTTTTAGTGGTTGATAAATTTCACAATGATAATATTATTAATGGTGAACTTTCATAAAAGTCGTATCATGAACTCTATTTCTTTGGGATAGAGTTCATATTATTGACTTTTTTCGGGAGATATGGTATAATTATAATATGGTAAAATTACCAAATATGAAAAAAGAGGTGTTTTAATTGATACTGTATACGACAGAAACTTGTCCAAAATGTAAAGCTTTAAAATTTTTATTAGATAATAAAAATTGTAAGTATGAGGTTGTCACAGACCAAAAAATATTACAAGAAAAAGAATTTACTGTTGTTCCAATGCTTGAAATGGATGATGGTAGGGTTCTAAATTATGCGGCGGCGGCAATAGAAATAGGAGGTATTAAATAGTGCATATTAATTTTAAATTGAACAAAAACTTTGCAACCACATTTAATAAACTCTGTGAAAAATATGGTGAAGAATTTGAATATCTAAATGGTGTTCATAAAACACAATTGGATGACACAGAGTTTATTGATCACTTTACGGCTGACAACAGGAATATTTCTGACAACACTGTTGACCCTAACGCTAATCAAAAGTTCAAAGACATTGTCTCATTAAGGGCGGAGAAAGGGAAAAGCCGAGATAAGCTCTTAGCAATGAATAAAATATTCTATGAGGTACAAAAAGAATATGGATTTCAAACAGCAAAAGAATTCTTAGAAGATGAATGGAGTGGTGCAACATATCTAAATGATTTTGTTACGGCTTCATTTATCCCTTACTGCTTCAGTTATGATCTAACTAGATTATGTACTGAGGGGCTATTTATGCTTGGGGATAATTACAACAATTCACCGCCAAAACATCTAGATTAGAAGTTAGTTTCAATATGTGCGTTTCGCCATAGATTGCTTTAGCAATTTTACAAAACTAACGAAATAGTCCCTTCATACCGTGAGGTATGTCGAGAACCCTTTGAATTGCTGGAAAGCCTTGTTAGACTAATAAACTACAACATAAGATGAAAATCTAAGTGTGAATGTTTGAAAATTATT
>CAYYEN010000322.1:0-4366 GCA_964470795.1 uncultured Spirochaetaceae bacterium
GTTTGTTATACTTTAATTGAAAATGATCGTTTAGTACTCCATTGTTCTACTCAAGTACCATGGCACGTTAGACGTATTGTTTCCACTATCTGTGGCTTAAGCGAGAACAAGGTTCACGTTATCAAAGAAAGAGTTGGTGGGGGATATGGTTCTAAGCAAGATATTCTAGTTGAAGATTTGTGTGGTTATGCAACTCATGTTACAGGAAAGCCTATATATTATCGCAATAGTAGAGAAGAGGAGTTTATTGCAAACTCAACTCGTCACCCTATGAGAGTTAATGTAAAAATTGGTGGAAAGAAAGATGGTTCTATCACAGCAATTTACATGAATATCATGGCAAACACCGGTTGCTGGGGTAACCACTGTTTAACTGTTCCAATGAACGCAGCTAGTAAGAACTTGACTATGTTTAAGGTTGCTAATATGTATTATGACCTTAATACTTACTACACTAATATCTGTCCAGCAGGTGCTTACCAAGGTTATGGTGCTCCAAAAGGGGCTTTTGCTATTGCAATGGCGATCGGAGAGCTTGCTCAAAAACTAGGACTCAGTTTAACAGATGTACTAATTAAGAACGCTGTTGATACTGGTTATATGTTAGACATTCTTAAAGGACTAGGAGAAGGGCGAGAAGGTACTATTGTTCCAGTTGGATCTTGTGGCTTAAAAGATGCTATCTTAAAGGGCGCCGAGATGATTAACTTTGATAAGAAAGAAGTTAGTGAGGATCCTGAATGGAAGATTGGTAAAGGTGTTGCTATGATTCAACAAGGCTCTGGCCTTCCAGGACTGGACCAAGCAAACGCTCAAGTTAAGCTTCTAACCGATGGTACCGCTTTAGTATTATCTGGTGGTGCAGATTTAGGAACCGGACTTGATACAATTTGTGCAAAAATTGTTGCTGAAGAATTGCTCTTACCCCTTGATAAGATAGCGGTTGTTTCTGGTGATACCGATTCTTGTCTTTTCGATACCGGCGCTTATGCCTCTTCAGGAACCTATTTTTCAGGAAACGCTGCCCTTAAGGCAACGCTGAACTTGAAAAAGACTATGTTAGAAGAAGCCGCTTTCCAATTAGAGGAAAAAGTGGAAGATATGAGCATAGTTGCTCCAGGAAAGATTGTGGGTACTAAGAGTGGAAAAGAACTTACCTATTGGGATTTAGCTCATACCGCGTCTCAAGGTAATGGTCATGGAGCCCTTGTTGGAACTGGTTGCTTTGTAACTGGAGACAGTGCAGTACCTTATGGTGCTCACTTTGCTCAAGTTGCAGTTAATACTAGAACTGGTGAAATTAAGGTTGAAAAATTCTATGCAATTCAAGATGCAGGAACTCCTATCAACCCTGAAATTGCTCTTTGCCAAATGTATGGTGCATGCTTAAAGAGTATAGGTCATACGCTTTATGAAGGGATGATCTATGATGAAGAAGGTCATGTGCTTAATGCCAACCTCACCGATTACGGTACACCGATGATTGGTGAAATGCCTGAGGACTTTAAAGCTGTACTCCTTCCTGTAGTCGATGATTACGGTCCGTATGGTGCTAAGAGTATTTCTGAAATTGCCACTAATGGCGCCGCAGGTGCTATAGGCTGTGCAATAGCAGATGCTGTTGGAGTCTTTATTAAGACTTGGCCAATAACAAGTGAAAAGATATTAAAAGCAATGAAGAAATTCTAAATTTAAGGCTCTCGTTTGAGAGCCTTTATTATCATTTGATGTACTGAAAAAGTACTGTATTTTCACCACCACAGATCATACCAAGGTTTGATTTATCATTTAGGTTTTACTCAACTATTTTATTTGCTTTAGTTTTAAAGACTTCCTTTGCGTCTGTTACAACTTGGTTTTCAATCGCGCCTCCTCCTACGCTTCCAATCATAGAAGTCGCTGTTATTAGCATAGAGGAGCCTGTTTTACGAGGAGCAGAGCCTTTAGTATCTACAATAGTGCAAAGAACTGCGTCAAATTTAAGAGAACAAAGGGCATTAAGTATCTTAACATCATAGATAACTTGGTGCTTAACACTGTAGTTATTAATTATTTCTGCCATAATGGAAATAGCTATTTCTTCAGGAGTGGTTGCATTTATTTTCAGTCCTATCGGGGCATGAACGCGATCAAAGTCTTTATTAGTAAAGCCTTCCGCTTTAAGCTTTTCATAAGTTGCTGCAATCTTTTGTTTAGAGCCTATCATTCCAATATAGCGAGCCTCTTGCTTTAAAGCATACCTGAGGCAGTCTAAATCATTTAAATGACCATGGGTAAAGATTAAATAATAGGGATTGTTAAACTCATAGCTTTGACTTAAAAGATTAGGGAAGGTGTCACAATGTTTTTCACAATTATTAAAAGCAACATCAGCTAAGATGTTTTCTCTATCCTCAAATATAGTGCAGGGTAAATCTAGTAATGAGGCAAGCTTTGCGACATTGCGTCCTATATGGCCCCCTCCAAAGAGCACTAACTCCGGTTTAAGTGTGATAATCTCTTCAATAAAACTCTCATCTTTCGTGTTTTCAAACTCCTCAGATTTAACTAGCAGTTCACCCTCTAGAGAGTATAAAGCTTCTTTACCTAATAATGTGGCACTTAGGTAAGTTATACGTTTTATAGCAGACTTGCTAATATAAGCTTTTAGTTGGTTATAGTAGTTCATATATGGCCTCTTTTATAGTTTTTATAGTAATTTTAACTTCTTCTTTTGTCGTAGCAAGCCCTGGTGAGAATCTGAGTACACCCTCAGGATAAGTACCAATTGTTTTATGAGCTAGGGGTGCACATTCAAGTCCTACTCGAGCCTCTATTCTCTCTTTTTCAAAAAGCTTGGTATTAAGATTTGCAATATCTATACTCTTTGAATAGATGGAAACTATAGGTACTCGGGGTTTTTCATTAACCACTGTAATTTGCTTAATTTCCTTTAAGCCCTCAATTAAGAGCATAGTTATCTCCATTGCGTGGTTAATTATTGTTTCTTTATTAGTTAACGCATAAGTTAGAGCTGTTTCAAGTCCTATTAAACCGACAAGGTTTTGAGTGCCTGCTTCAAACTTATCTGGAAAGAAGGAAGGCATCTCATAGCTGTCGCTAACAGATCCTGTTCCTCCTGCAATTAAAGGTTTCATGCGCTTAGCAATATCAGGTTGTAAGAGCATACCACCAGTTCCTTGTGGACCTAATAAACTTTTGTGTCCTGTAAAGAAGATACCGTCACAGTTCTTCATAGATAAAGGTAGATAAAGGGCACTTTGAGAGGCATCAATGAAGAGCAGTAAGTTATTCTCTCTTGCAAACTTTGATAAAGCAATAATATCAATTGCATTGCCTATTACATTGCTTGCCCCTGTTGCAATTATTGCTTTGGTGTTAGGCTTTATTAAACTGCTACTTTTTTCAAGATCTAAAGAAAACTCTTTATCGGGGTAGAGTGGGGTAAAGTCAATATTATGTAAGGCTAAAGGTCTAATTACTGCGTTATGTTCATAGGGGGTGACTAGAATATGGTCTTGAGAACTAAATAAACCTGAAATTGCAGTATTTAAAGACGCGGTTGCATTGAGGCTAAAAAATACGCATTCGGGGTGTGAAAAGTCAAACAAGGAGGCAAGCAGTTCTCTTGCATGATTGATTTTTTCTTCGTTTAGAAAGACTTGTTCGTATTCTCCTCTATTAGTATTTGAGCATTCTGTCGTTAAAAATTCAGCCATCGCTTCAGCAACCTTTGGGGCTTTTGGAAAAGATGTAGCAGAATTGTCAAAATAAATTCTTTTTTTCATGAAAGTATGATACCATTGCCATTGTGTTTTTACAAGTAAGATGAAATGTTTAAGGAGTGGATAATGAATTTTAATAAAGATAAGCAAAAGGTGTTAGCCTCAGGACTCGTATTAGGCGCAGTAGCTGTTGCGTTAGTTGTTTGGGGAAACCCTAAAAATATGGGTTTTTGTATAGCTTGTTTTATTCGTGATATTGCAGGCTCACTTGGACTTCACTCTGCGAGTAAGGTGCAATATTTAAGACCTGAGATATTAGGTTTAGTATTAGGCTCATTTATTATGAGTGTTCTCTTTAAAGAGTTTAAACCACGGGGTGGTTCTTCTCCTTTTTTACGACTAATAATTGGTGCAATGGTGATGATTGGCGCCTTAGTTTTCTTAGGCTGTCCGTTACGACTGGTCTTACGACTTGCCGCAGGCGATTTAAATGCAGTAGTTGCACTCGTAGGGTTTGTATTGGGAATCTTGACCGGGGTATTTTACCTTAACAGAGGCTTTAGTTTAGGTCGTTCGACTAAACAAAGTAACTTAGAAGGTTTAGCGTTTCCGACCCTTCAAATAGTGCTCCTAATAGTCTT
>CAYYEN010000323.1:0-4359 GCA_964470795.1 uncultured Spirochaetaceae bacterium
GTATGAGTGAGATATAGTGATGGGGGCTTTAATTTATTAAGGCCGATTACGTAAGGAGATTACTATGGCAGTAGTAACAATGAAGAGCCTGTTAGAGTCAGGCGTACACTTTGGACACCAAACAAAAAGATGGAATCCAAAAATGGCTCGTTTTATTTTCACAGAAAGAAACGGTATCCATATTATTAATTTACAAAAAACCAGTGAATGTATCATTGAAGCATATGATGCAATCAGAGCCCAAGTTAAGAATGGCAAACAAATTCTTTTCGTTGGTACAAAAAAGCAAGCACAACAAACTATCGAAGATGAAGCTAAACGTTGTTGCATGCCTTATGTAAACAATCGTTGGCTCGGTGGTATGCTTACCAACTACACAACTATCAAAAAGAGTATTTCTAAGTTAAAGAAGATTGAAAAAATGGAAGCTGATGGCACCTTTGAATCTTTAACCAAGAAAGAAGTTGCTTTATTGACTAAAGAAAAAGTTAAATTAGAGAAGAACCTTGGTGGTATTAAAGAAATGAAAGACCTCCCTGGTGCAATCTTTATTATCGATACCAAGAAAGAAGCTCTTGCGGTTGCAGAAGCTAAAAGACTTGGAATTCCTATAATCGCTGTTGTTGATACCAACTGTGATCCTACTGACATCACCTACCCAATTCCTGGTAACGACGATGCTATTCGTGCTATTTCACTTTTCGTTGAAATCATTGCAAACGCTGTAATCGATGCTGATAACGAAGCTGGCTTACAGATTGTTGAATCTTTAGATGATGATGAAGAAGAAGCAGTTGCAGCAGCACCAGTTCCTAACAAAGATGAGGAAGAAGAAGATTATTCCAAATATGAAGTAGGTGCTGAGGACGCTAAAGACGCTGAGGAAGAAGAAGAGGACGAACTCTACACAAAATAAGGAGAAATATTATGGCAATTACCGCTACAGATGTTAAAAATTTGAGAGATATTACCGGCGCTGGTATGATGGATTGTAAGAAAGCTCTTACAACCGCAGAAGGCGATATGGCTAAAGCTGAGAAAATCTTGAAAGAAATGGGCTTAGCTGCTGTTGCAAAACGTCAAGACAGAGCTACCGACAATGGTCGTGTTGCTGCTAAGATTGGCAATAATATTGCTGCTCTTGTAGAACTTAGCTGTGAAACTGACTTCGTTGCAAACAACGAACAATTTAAAGATCTTACTAATGCAATTGCTGACAAAGTTGTTGCTGAGAAGATTACTGATATTAACAATGCTGAATTAAAAGCTATGGTTGATGGCCTCATTGCAATTATTAAGGAAAACATGGGAATCAAGAAAATTGTTACCCTTCCAGTTCCTGCAAAAGGTTATGCGACTTCCTATATCCACAGCGAAGGTGCTGTAGGTGTTGTAGTAGTTTTAGATTCTGACAATGCTGATGTTTTCAAACAAGAAGAGATTAAAGAATTTGCTCACGATTGTGCACTCCACATCGCAGCTTTCAAACCACAATTCTTAGCTGAAAGCAATATCGACAAAGCTTTCGAAGAAGAACAACTTTCTATCTTCAAGGCACAAGTTGCTTCTATGGGTAAACCAGAAAAAGTATTAGAAGGTATTGTTAGAGGTAAACTCAACAAACTTTATGCTGAAATCTGTCTTCTCAAACAACCGTTTGTTAAAGATGACACCATGTCAGTAGAAAAGAAGTTAGCTGAACTTTCTAAAAAATATAATGCTAATATATCAATCAACAACTTTAGTTTCCTAATTTCTGGTGCTAACTAAAAAGGAGCTTATATGCAGTCCGTATTAGACAATTGCAAAGAAAAAATGAGTAAATGTATTGCCGCTTTGCAAAACGATTATCAGGCAATGCGTACAGGTAGAGCAAACCCTGCTCTCTTTGACAAGATTAAAGTTGAATACTACGGTGCAGAAACTCCCCTTACACAAGTTGCATCAATCTCTGTTCCTGAAGCAAGAATGGTTGTTATCCAACCTTGGGATAAAACAGTATTATCCGCTATTGAGAAAGCAATTTTAAAGAGCGAATTAGGTTTAAACCCAAGCAACGATGGTAAACTCATTCGTATCAGCTTCCCTGCTTTAACTGAACAACGCAGAAAAGAATTAGCAAAGGGTGCAAAAGCTACTGCTGAATCTGCTCGTGTTGCTATTAGAAACGTTCGTCGTGACGCTATGGAAGAATTGAAGAAACTTCAAAAAGCTTCTGAAATTAGTGAAGACGAACAAAAAGATGGAGAGACCAAGATTCAAAAGATGACTGATAACTCCATTCTAGAAGTTGGCAAAGTAGCCGAAGCAAAAGAAAAAGAGATAATGGAGATATAAATTGAAAGAGCTCGAGCATATTGGCATCATAATGGATGGAAATGGACGTTGGGCAAAGAAGAGAGGCCTACCGAGAACGGTAGGTCATCTATCTGGTTTAAAAAGTCTCAGAAAAGTATTGCTTGGAGCTCTTAAATTTAAAGTTCCTTATTTGACATTATACTGTTTTTCAACAGAAAACTGGAAAAGGCCCTCAGATGAAGTTAATTATTTGATGGGTCTTTTTGCTGAAAAAATCTATGGTGAAATAGATTTCTATAACCAAAATGAGATAAAGCTACTCTGTTTAGGAGATTTATCAAAATTGGGTGAAAAAATTGAAAACGAAATCTTAAAAGCAGAAAGAGCAACTGCCAATAACACCAAACTTACCCTTCAACTCGCTATAAATTATGGTGGACAGACGGAAATCTGCGACGCGGTAAACAAAGGCATAAAAGCGGGTGTTACACAATTTGACCCTGCAACCTTACGTTCCTTCTTCCAACATCCTGAAGTACCACCTGTTGATATCATCGCACGCTCTGCAGGAGAGATGCGTATTTCTAATTTCCTATTATTCGACTCAGCCTACGCCGAATTTGCATTTTATGATGAATTTTGGCCAGATTGGGATGAAAAGATGGTTGAAAAAATTATAAATGATTATGATAATAGAGTAAGACGTTTTGGAGGTACTGTAAAATGAAGTCAATTACAAAAAGAGTATTAACCGCAGTAGTAGCAATACCGCTATTAATTGCTGTAATCATTTTCTTACCTCAAGCTCATTACCTCGCTTTCTGCTTACTTTGTGTAGTGGTTTGCATTATAGGTTCCTATGAAATGAGAGGAATCGTTGACCATGAAAACCAAGCACATTTAATCTTGCCTCCTTGGGTAGGCTCTCTCTTATTGCTCGCGGCTTATGTTGAAAAAGCCTATTACCCACAATTTAATTTGACGCTTTTTGCGCTTGTAAGTCTTTTAACCATTGGTTATGCCTTAGAAGCTTTTTTAGGCTACCATGATAATTTTAAGAACTCTAAACAAAGACTTGAAATTTTTACCTTGGAAGTTATATACCCTAACCTCTTAGGAACTTTCCTAATTGGTATGGCCTTTATGAATGATGCATATATCTGGATTTTGACCTTCCTCCTCTTTGTCTTTGGCTCTGATACCTTTGCTTATTTATTCGGTATCTGGCTTGGCAAAAACAATCGTGGAATCTTAAAGGTTAGTCCTAATAAGAGTATCGCAGGTTTTGTGTTTGGAATCTTACTTCCAGCACTCATTGGGTTAGTCTTTGCCCTTGTATTCCCTTTCTATAATTTAACTTGGTATCAAGGCTTTATCTTAGGTTTTATGACCTCTCTTGCTGGAGCTTGCGGTGATTTAATAGAATCAGCCTTTAAACGTTCTGCAAGTATTAAAGATAGTGGAAAAATAATACCTGGTAGAGGTGGAATTTTAGATTCTGTTGACTCAATCTTAATTGCAGCTCCTATCTACATCCTTGTACTTTTCACTTTTAGCCTATGAGAAAGGTTATTATCCTAGGTGCCACTGGTTCAATTGGAAATACCGCCTTACGGGCAATAAAAGAAAAATCTCTTCCTTTAAAAGTTGTAGGCTTAGTTGCCTTTTCAAGTAAAGACAAATTAGAAGCTTTAGGACAAGAGTTTAAAGCGCCTACCCTTTTAATGGCTGATAAACCTAAATCTGAATTATTTAATTTCATCCAAAGCTTAGATGCTGATATTGCTCTAAATGGAATAGCTGGCGCTTTTGGCCTTTATGCAACTCTTTGTTGTTTAGATTGCCATCTTGATGTTGCGCTTGCCAATAAATAAAGCATAGTTATGGGTGGTGATTTCCTTCTATCTTATGCAAAAAACCTTAATCAAAGATTAATTCCAGTAGATAGCGAGCACAGTGCACTCTACCATCTAATTGCAGACTATAATAGTGTTGATAAACTAATTATCACCGCCTCCGGAGGGCCTTTTTTCGGCCGCGACAGAGAATTTCTCGAAACTG
>CAYYEN010000324.1:0-4349 GCA_964470795.1 uncultured Spirochaetaceae bacterium
TATCCATATCTTCCAAAGAGAACTCAACCCGGATATTCTTCGAGTCGATCTCACCCTTGGAAAGCAAGACAACCGTCTCAACGTGGGCGCACCGTGGGAACAGATCCGCTGCGGCGGCGGATTGGAGAGTATAGCCCCGTTGCTTAAGAAGGGCCACGTCCCGGGCCAGCGTCGCCGGGTCGCAGGAGACGTAGACGATGCGCCGGGGAGCCATCCGGGATAAGGCCTCGATGGTGTCGGCGTTCAGGCCCTTCCGGGGCGGGTCTACCACTACCACATCCGGGCGAACGCCGTTTTTCTCCAGCTCCAGCGCCGCCTGACCGGCATCGCCGCAGAAGAATTCCGCGTTTTCGATGCCGTTTCGATGGGCGTTGTCCCGGGCGTCCTCCACGGCCTGGGGAATGACCTCCACGCCGATGACCTTTCCAGCGGCGGAGGCCATAGCCAGCGTGATGGTGCCTACGCCGCAGTACAGGTCGAGGACGGTGTCCTCCTTCGCAATACCTGCCAGAGAAATGGCGGTTTCGTAGAGCCGCTGGGCCTGATGGTGGTTCACCTGATAGAACGACCGGGGGGACAGCCGGAAGTTCAGACCGCAGAGGGTGTCCTCGATATAGCCCGGGCCATAGAGCGTCACGAATTTGTCTCCCAGCACGGCGTTGCCCTTTTTCGTATTGACGCTGAGCACCAGCGTGGTAAAGCCGGGGATTCTTTGCAGTCGGGAAAGCAGCGCATCGACCTTGGGCAGTTTCTCCCCGTTGCACACAAGGCACACCAGAATCTGTTTGCTTACCGCGCCCCGGCGAACGTAGATGTGCCGCAAAAGGCCAGTGTGGCTGGATTCGTTGTAGACGGATACCCGGAATTGGTTGACATAATCCATAACCGCATCCTTGACGGCATCGGTTTCCTCCGGCAAAATCAGGCACCGCCGGTTTTCCACCACATCGTGGGTGCCGGCCCGAAAAAAACCGGCATAGGCGCGGCCTTTTTTTGCCGCCACGGGGTATTGGGCCTTGTTTCGGTAGCCGTGGCAGTCGGGGGCGGCGAGAATGGGCACCTCCGTCAGGGCTTCCCCTGCCAGCCGGTTCAGACAGGTCTTCACCCGCTCCGCTTTCAGCCGGGTTTCCTCGGCGTAGTCCATGTGCCAGAAATCGCAGCCGCCGCAGAGCTTGGCGACAGGGCATTCCCGGTTCACCCGGTGGGGGGACTTTTCGAGAATTTCCACGATTTTTCCCGCCGCCCAGGTTTTCTGGGCTTTTTCGATGCGCAGCCGCACCCGCTCCCCGGCAATGGCGTTGGGCAGGAATACGGCGCACCCTTGCACATGGGCGACGCCCTGCCCTTCGGCGGTGTAGTCGGTGATGGTGGCTTCGTAAACTTGGTTCTTAACGAGCATTACAGCTTTGCCTCCATGTGAATGTTCCGGGGCTTCAAACCCCGGCTTTCGTAGAATGCCATGGCGCTGTCGTTTCCGCACCAGACATTCAGGGTGACGGTGTCGCAGCCGATTTCCCGCGCGTAGTGGGCGGCGTAGTCATACAGCGTCGAACCCACATGCCTGCCCCGGGTGTTTTCGTCTACGCACAGGTCGTCGATGTACAAACTTTTCTGATCCATGAGCACCGGGTGATCTTTGGTGATTTCCACGATGCAGAAGCAGTAGCCCAGCAGAACCCCATCCTCCACGGCGACAAAAATCGGGCGGTTGGGGTCCTTCAGCAACTCCGCGAGAGCGGCTTCGTCATATTTCTGCGCCCCGGCGCGGAACAGGTCGGGGCGGATTTTGTGGTGGACTTCCCCCACCTGAAGCAGCAGATCAATCATGCCGTGAATCTCCCGGATGGTTGCAAGACGTATTTCCATGGATTTCTCCTTAATTGCCCGTATTGCGGACACATTCATTTTGCATTTATTTATGTTGTAGTCTACCACAAAATCCTCCAAAGGTAAAGCCGGGGGTTGAGAAAAAACGCGAAAACTGATATGATACGCGCAAAGGATGTGTTTTTATGGACTATTCTCTCTGCGAGCTGTGCCCCCGGAGCTGCGGCGTTGACCGTACCGCTGGGGAACGGGGCTTCTGCGGCTGTCCGGATACCGCGCTGGTGGCCAAAACCATGCTCCATAGGTGGGAGGAGCCTGCCCTCGCCGGTTCCGGCGGCAGCGGGGCGGTGTTCTTCGGGGGCTGTACGCTGGGGTGCAGATACTGTCAGAACGCCGCCATCAGCGGCGGTCCCACCGGTACGCCTGTGGACAGCGAAGGGCTGCGGCGGATTTTTGAGGATTTGATCGCACAGGGGGCGGAAAATATCGATCTTGTGACCCCAACCCAGTTCCTCCCTACCATATTGTCCGCTCTGACCCCAAAGCTGCCGGTTCCGGTGGTGTACAACTGCGGCGGCTACGAGCGTGCGGAGACGATTCGGCAACTGGAGGGAAAGGTGGACATCTATCTGCCCGATCTTAAGTATGCCGATTCCACGCTGGGGGAGAGCCTATCCGGGGCGGCGGACTATTTTCCCACGGCCTGCGGGGCCATCCGGGAGATGGTGCGGCAGACGGGAAGGCCCCGATGGAGCGGGGACAAAATGGTGCGGGGCACGATTATCCGGCATCTGATTCTGCCGGGACAGGTGGAGAACTCCCTGCGGGTGCTGGACTGGATTGGGGAGAACTTCGCCCCCGGGCAGGTGCTGGTGAGCCTTATGCGGCAGTACACCCCCATGGGCGGCCTTGCCGCGCCTTTTGACCGCCGGGTGACAGAGGAGGAGTATGAGGCGGTGCTCAGCTGGATGTATTTAAACCGCCTGGAGGGCTTTACCCAGGAGGCTGAGTCGGCGGACGCCGGGTTTATACCGGACTTCCAACAGGGGGGATAAATTGCGGGGATGCCCCTGCGGGCAATGCGTGCGTAGGCTTTCTATATTCGCCACACCATTGGGAACCGCTCGGTATCGTTCCCCCCTACGCAATGGTGCCGCCAAATTACAATTTGTCGCGTGACTTGTAATATTTGTCGGATTCCCTCTGGTAAAACGGAATATGCTGTGATACAATGAACAAAACAGCAGCTTTTTGCAGAGAGGGGCGGATGTGCGATGAAAGGGATCCATGGAAAACGGGCCGGCGCGCTGCTGCTGGCTGGCGTGCTGGCGGCTGGACTGCTTTTGGGCGGCTGCGGGAAGAAGGCACCCCTCTACAGCCCCGGCAACCCCGTGAATCTGACGGTATGGCATTACTATAACGGCCCCCAGATGGCGGCCTTTGACGCACAGGCGGAAGAATTTAACAGTACCGTGGGCAAGGAAAAGGGCATCTGGACTACAGCAAGGGCTCCGTCACAGACCTGGAAACGGCAGCCTCCAACTCTCTGAATGAGAAGGTGGGCGCGAAGCCGATGCCGGAGATGTTTTCGTCCTACGCCGACACCGCCTATCAGTTGGCGAAGAGCGGGAAACTGACGAACCGTCCGCCTACTTCACCGAGGAGGAGCTGAGCGCCCATCTTCCGGATTATGTAAACGAGGGACGCATTGGCCCGGACGGCGCGCTGGTCATTTTCCCGATGGCAAAATCCACGGAAATCATGATGCGCAACAAAACCGACTGGGATACCTTTGCCGCCGCCACCGGCGCAGAGCTTTCCCAGCTGGAGACGGGCGTGGTGCAGGTGTCGAAAACCTACTATGAGTGGGCGGACAGCCTGACCCCGGAGATTCCCGATGCCTTCTACGGGCGGGACGCTGTGGCGAACTGCTTCTACATCGGCTCCCGTCAGCTGGGGCAGGAGCTGCTGGAAATTCGGGACGGCCTGTCGGACAAGGCCGCGGCAGATATTCAGGCCGTTCAGGAAGCGGTGGCATCCGGCGCCTCCAAAGCGGAGGCCCTGAAGAAGTACATCAGTGACGAAGCCTTTGAAACCTGGTATAAGGAGTTCACGCAGCGCCTGTCCGAGGCGGCTGCCCAATGAAGAACATGAAAAAGGAACCATCCCAAAAGTCAATATTCCGACTGTTTCTGATACCGCTGATTGTGCTGATGCTGGTGCAGAGTTCCATTATTCTGGGAATCATCGTCTTCCGGGGGACCATTGGCACCATTCAAAGGGCTTCCGTGGAAACCCTGAGCAAGGACGTGGAGAACCGCCGCACCCAGCTGGAGGTTCAGATGCTTCAGCGCTGGGCCGGTGTGAGCCAGTGTGAAGCGGAGCTTACGGACGCACTGAAAGCGTACCTGTCTGAAAACGAGCTGACGATGGAAGCCCTCAGCGCTTCTCCGGAACGGCAGCAGGAGCTTGCGCTGTCGTTGTTTCCCATCTGCCTGCGGCAGACCCGCAGCAGTGACACC
>CAYYEN010000325.1:0-4345 GCA_964470795.1 uncultured Spirochaetaceae bacterium
ATTTCTTTTCATGTTTTGCTTTTTATGCAGTTACTGATTGTGTTGATTCCTTTACCTATATCCTTCGATGGGCAATAGTTTTTGGTTTCTTTGTTTTTATAGTGCTTACTGGCTACAGAGTGTGTTATCGCTTATTTTATAATTTCAAGCACTTTAAAAAGGCTTCCGCACAGGCTCAAAAGAGTGCAGTAGTCTATGGTGCTGGCGAAATAGGAATGGCTCTAGCTCAACAGTATCAAAAAGGTAAATTAGAATATAATATTGTTGGTTTTATTGATGATGATCCTAAATATCAGTCTACTTTAGTTAAGAATATTCCAGTTCTCGGCACTAGCAAGGATATTGAACAAGTTTTGATTAAAACTAAGGCGGAATATTTTATAGTTGCTATTACTACCTTATCTGCTGAAAAAATGCATGAGGTTATAGAAGCGACAAATAAAGTTAAGGTTAAGCTTCTTTTAATCCCATCTCTTTTTGAGATGAAATCAAATAATGAAAGTTATGAAAATATTAACTTAAGAAGTCTCAATCTTGAAGATTTATTAGGTAGAAGATTAATTGAAATTGATAAAAAACCTATTCAAACGATGGTTGAGGGCAAAGTGGTAATGGTAACTGGAGCAGGTGGAAGTATCGGCTCTGAAATCTGTAAGCAATTATTAACCTTTAAACCTAAACAGTTATTGCTACTTGATATCGACGAGACAGAGCTTCACGATTTATCTTTACGCCTTCACTCCTACAAGGAAGAGTTCTCCAGAGATATCTTCCCAATTTGTTGCGATATCAAGAACAAAGCTAAAATTGAACATATCTTTGAAGCCTTTAAACCTGAGATAGTATTCCATGCTGCCGCTTATAAGCATGTACCTATGATGGAGTATTATCCAGAAGAGGCTATTAGAACTAATATTAAGGGTTCTTATAATGTCTTAGCGGCAGCTTGCAAGAACAATGCTCAAAAGGTAATTGTTATCTCAACTGATAAAGCTGTTAACCCAACCAATGTAATGGGTGCTACTAAGCGTTTTGTTGAGCTGGAAGCTAGCTTATTAAATAATAGCAGTACCGAAATTGTCTGTGTTCGTTTTGGTAACGTATTAGGCTCTCGTGGCTCAATGCTACCACTCTTCTTAGACCAAATCAAAGAAGGGGTTCCAATAACGGTTACTCATAAAGATATAATAAGATATTTCATGGCAATTCCAGAAGCTGTAAGCTTGGTATTCTTAGCGGGCGCTATGGCTAAGGGTGGTGAAGTTATGGTCTTAGACATGGGAGAGCCTGTTAAGATTTATGACTTTGCAACCCGATTAGTTAAATACTTTGGAGACGGAAGAAGTAAAGTTGTAGTTACTGGCTTAAGACCTGGAGAAAAGCTTTATGAAGAGTTGTTAGCGAATAAAGATTTAACAATTCCAACCGATAATAATAAAGTATTTAAAGCTCGAGTTACCGGTAGTCTCAATAAAGAATGGCTTGAAGCTAAATTAGAAACCATTGAAGAAGATTCTGTTGAGGACCTTTTAACTAATTTAGAGCAGGCAATTCCTGAATTCCACTACCAAGGTAAAGCGCCTTTATCTGATATGCTAAACTAAGTTTTAACTAGTATTTTATCTAAAAAACTCCTAAAATGGTGATACACTGTTTTGAGGAGTTTTTTTATGGATGAAATGGAAGCGCAGAATTTAAAAATTCGCAGCCGCATGGATAAAATAGGTCGAAAGATTTTAGTAATGAGTGGTAAAGGTGGAGTAGGTAAAACTACTGTAACTGTTAATCTCGCGAATGCGCTTGTAGATATGGGTGCAACCGTTGGTATTTTAGATACCGATTTGCACGGTCCAAACGTTGCAAAAATGTTAGGTTGTGAACAATCTGTTTTAGCTTCAAACGATGGCGTTACTTTATTACCGGTAGAACCTAGAAAAGGAATGAAAGTATTCTCGCTTTCTTTTGCTTTAGAATCTCCAGATGAACCTGTTATATGGAGAGGTTCGATGAAGATGGGCGCAATTAGACAGTTTTTAGCTGATGTTGAATGGGGTACTCTCGATTATCTTTTAATTGACTCTCCTCCGGGAACAGGCGATGAACAACTAACAGTATGCCAAGCAATTCCAGAACTTACGGGAACTATCATTGTAACAACCCCACAACCAGTTGCGGTCCTTGATGCAAGACGCTCTGTAACTTTTTCACGGAAAATGGGAGTGGCTATTATAGGTGTTGTTGAAAATATGTCTGGTTTAAAATGTCCAGATTGTGGCAGTGAACTACCTATTTTTGGAATTGGCGGCGGAGAGCAGATGTGTTCTCAAATGCATGTTCCTTTCTTAGGTAGAGTTCCTATGGAAATAGAACTTAGAGAAGCCGAAGACAAAGGTGAAGATTTTATGACAGCTCCTGCTTCTCATCCTTCAAAGGACGCTTTATTAGAAATTGCTAAGAAGATTAATTATGGAACCGCTTGTTCCACAAGCCGTGATACTTCATTCTTAGGCACCCCACATTGTGCACCATCAGCGTGTGCGCATTGCACTAGCAATTGTAGCTCGAGAAAGGAGACTAAGTAATGAATAAAACGCTATTTGATCGTGGCAATCCTAAAGAGACCAAACATTTAGTTTGGAAAACTGTATCAAGGGAACCTAGCTTTACTTGTCCAATATTTTCTCTTGAGAATGTAGTGAGAGAATCAAGTGATGGAAGAAAAGGGACCTTTGTCTCTGTACATTCTCCTGAATGGGTAGTAGTTCTTCCTTGGTTTAGAGATGAAGAAGGAGTTGCAAGATTTATTATTGAACAGCAATACCGCCATGGCTCAGATAGCGTAACACGTGAATTTCCAGCAGGACTTGTTGAAGAAGGTGAAAAGGCTGAGCTTGCTGCAAGTAGAGAATTGAAAGAAGAAACTGGCGCGGTGGCTAAAAAGTTAACTTTATTAGGTAACGTTAGCCCTAATTCTGCATTTATGGATAATAGACAGAACTTTTATTTAGCAGAAGGTTTAGAATTAGTCTCTGGGCAATCTTTAGATCCGAATGAGCAAATAGATGTATTAAGTGTTCCAGTTCAAGAAGTAATCGAGAATATGGGTTATGGTCTATATGATAATGGAATAATGATGATGGCTTTAGGTTTTTTCTTACGCCTTACAAAAGAGAGAAAAGACTTGCTGTAAACATCAGTAAAGGATGGCTTTTTATGAAGAATTTAAAATGGTTTGGTATCGTGTTACTTTCCCTTATGCTTTTAAGCTGTACGACTGCAAAAGAGAGAACAGAACTCAGCAAGATAGAAATTGCTGGTAATGGCGAGGTCAAAGTTAAACCAGATATCGCGGTTTTTTCAATTTCTTTACAAAGTACCCAGCCTACAACTGAAGAAGCAGTTAACGAATTAAAATCGTTACAAGCTCGTGTTATTAAGGTCCTAGTTAATGAGAATAAAATAAAAGAGGAAGATATCATTTCCTCTTATTTGAATTTTGAACCTGAATATAGTTGGGAAGATAATAAACGCATTTTAATCGGACAAAGAGCATATGCCTCTTATGAAGTTACTGTTCGTACCCTCGATGATTTAGGAACAATTTATAACTCCCTCTCTAAGATTAGTACCATTACACTTTCTAATATAACTCTTAAGGTTGCTGATGAGTCGACCTATAGAACGGAAGCGAGAAAAAAAGCTGTCGATAACGCAATAGCTATTGCCTCTCTTTATGCAAAAGAGCTTGGAATGGAATTGAAGCGAGCGCTTTATGTGAGTGAGCAAAATAGTGGTTATTATAATTATCGCGCAATGCCTTTCCCGATGGCATCTAAAGCAATGGGCGATAATGCTACTGAAGCGGCTATCGATTACCGACAAGATGATGTAATTGTTTCTGCAAATGTGAATGTTATCTTTGAGCTGAAATAAGCAAAAGTGTTCAAGATTTCCCCTTTGTTAAAGCTTAGGGGAATTTTTTTTACTTTTTTAGTTTTTGTCATTATACTCATGTTATGAAACTAATAATTATTGGCGCCTCCCTTGCTGGAGTTAGCCTAGCAGCAAATGTAAAAGGGTATGATGTAACACTTATTTCTAAAGAAAAGGTATTACCTTATTACAGAATGAGACTTGGTGAAGTATTAACGGGTAAGAGCATAGACTCCTTAGCGCTTCATCCGCTTTCTTGGTATCAAGAAAGAAATATTGACCTTAGATTAGGAGAAGAAGTTGTAAGAATTGATAGAGAGAGCAAAACAATACTTCTTTCAGATTCCTCATCGCTCTCTTATGATGTTCTCGTACTTGCAACTGGAAGCAATGCAAATACTCTAACTTTTCC
>CAYYEN010000326.1:0-4337 GCA_964470795.1 uncultured Spirochaetaceae bacterium
TCTCCTTTTGTATTTGGTTCAGTTAAGAATTCCAGACTGTTCACTTTCAACAATCTCGAATTTATTAAAATCAAATTTATCCATATAAACATCGCCTTCGTGTTCGGCATCTATATGAGTAACAATTAATCTATCTGCAAAAGGTAATGACAACTTATATATAGTTGGACCACCTAAAACAAACAAATCTTCTTTATTTTTATTTAAAAAATCGATAACATCTGTTACTGTTATCGCATCTTTATATTCTTTGTTATTAATGTCTGCAACATATACTTTAGAAAACGGAAAAGGAGTATTTTTATAATACCCCTTCATAGAGTCAAAAGTGACTCCTCCCATTAATACTATTTTGTCTTTTGTTTGCTGTTTGAAGAATTTTAAATCTTCGGGATAGTGCCAAGGTAATCGATCTTCTTTGCCGACTAATCAATTTTTATCCATTGCTCAAATTAAAGTAACCATTATTCTTCATCCTCGTAATCATCATCTTCATCATAAACATAATCTCCATCATAGTCGTCATAACATGAACAACCACAGCAAGAACAACATCCACAAGGTAAGTGATCATCGTATTCATCATAATAGTAATCATCATAGTCTTCAAACATATCAGCATCTGGATAATAAACAGTGTCTAAATCATTATGTACAACTTCAGTATGATTCTGAGTGAGTACAATTACTTCTTCTTTTATTTCCTCTAGTTTTTCTAGATTATCTCTATTTCCTAAAGCATCATCAATCAATCTTACAACTTCTTTAAAGTCATTTGGATCAAATCCTTTAGATACCATTGCAGGTGTTCCTATACGGATACCACTTGTATGCATAGGCTTCTCCTTGTCAAAAGGAATCATATTCTTATTGACTGTGATGTTAACTTTTCCTAAAATTTCTTCTGCTTCTGCACCAGTAATTCCCCACTGTTGTTTCACATCAACAGTAAATAAATGAGTATGTGTTCCGCCACTTACTATACGATAACCAAAGTATTCAAATTCCTCTGCCATAATTGAAGCAGATACTTGAACTAATTCTTGATATCTTTTAAAGCTCGGATGTAACGCTTCTTTAAATGCAACTGCTTTAGCGGCAATTGTGTTCATTAGAGGACCACCCTGAGTTCCCGGGAAAACTGATCTGTCAATTTTCTTAGCAATATCTGGGTTGTTGGTAAGGATAATGCCTCCACGAGGCCCTCTTAGAGTTTTATGAGTAGTTGATGTAACAACATCTGCATAAGGAAATGGTGACATATGTAATCCAGTTGCAACTAATCCTGCGATATGTGCCATATCTACCATTAAATAAGCACCGACTTCATCTGCTATTTCTCTAAATTTACTAAAATCAATTTCTTTGGAGTAAGCACTTCCACCTGCAATTATTAATTTTGGTTTAACTTTATTTGCTATTTCTTTAATTTCGTAATAATCTAGTTCCTCTAATTCTTTATGAACACCATAGAAATAAGGTTCATAAACAATACCGGAAAATGAAAGCTTGAAGCCATGACTAAGATGCCCTCCAGCATTTAAATCCATTCCCAATATCTTATCACCTGGTTTTAATAAAGCCTGATAAACAGCAGCATTAGCCTGAGATCCAGAATGAGGCTGAACGTTTGCAAATTTAGCACCGAACAATTCTTTAACTCGGTCAATCGCTAATTGCTCAACTACATCTATGTTCTCACAACCACCATAATATCTTTTACCAGGATATCCTTCTGCATATTTATTTGTCATTACTGATCCTAGTGCTTCTAATACTGCATCCGATACGAAATTCTCAGACGCTATTAATTCTATATGTTCTGCTTGTCGTTTTGTTTCTTTCTTAATTGCATTGAAGATTTCTATATCGGTATTCTTTAGTCTTTTCATGTGCTCACCTCGTTTGTATTTTACTCAAATATTTTATCGTATTAGTTATCGCTCTTTACTTGATTTTCATATCTACTAATCATTTGCAAGTTTTCATAAACAGTTTTACCACCACGACTCCATGGTCTAATATGGTCACCCTGCATATCATCAAAGTCTAATTCCTTGCCAGAAATAGCACATCTTCCGTTTTGTTCTTCATACTTACGTCTCTTATCAATATCAGAAAATTTCCTTAATGATAAGTATCTTTCTTCATTTTTAAGCAAGTAAACATAAATACCTCTTCTATTAGTTACATCTTCGTCCATCATTAATGTTTTAATTCTTTGTTCTAATAACACTGGATCTAAAATTGCATCTTTATATTCATTATATAATAATCCCCATTCGATACCCTTCATTTCTTTTCTGTAATTAGGGAATGTTGTTTTAACCCAAGCAATTACTCTTGAAAAATAAATCCAAAGTTCATCAGCATTGAAATCAAATTGATGAGCTGCCATATAGTCATCTATTTTATCATTACTTATCCACTTTAATGCCGTTTCTAAATATTCTTGACGAATTGGTGATCCTTTTAAAAATTCTTTTGCTAAGTGATAAGCTTCACCGTTTGGTTTGCTAAATTTATTTTTAGCATCTGATAAGAAAGGACCAGTGTAAACTGCGTTTCTTAGTTCTTGATCTGTTAGCTTTTCTCCAGCTATGTTTATTACTTGAAACCAATCTAGTTTTTGTTGTTCTGTTCCTTCACAAATATATACGAATAATTCGTAATTTAATATTTGATTTTTTTCTTCTTGTGATAAATTGATGAATCCTCTATTGTTTCCGTTGATTGGTACAAAGTAAGATCCTGATACATAATCACAGATTGAGATTGTTCTTTGTTGTCCATCTAATACTTCATATGTGTTGTCGTTATTTTTAGACCAGTAGAATGTATTTAGAGGGAATGATTTTAAAACTGTGTGTATTACTGCATTTCTTTGTTTATCTTTGTAGATAAACTCTCTTTGATAAGGTGGTCTTATGTTTAGACCACCTGATAGACCTGTTACTGAACCGGTTTCTTTGTTATTTGTGTAACCGGCTACTAAATCTTTAATTTTTATTTTCTGTAATGTTATTTTCATCTAATTCTCCCTCTGAACAATTCCGTGCTCGTTATATTTTAGTTTATGTTTGATAAAGATTCTATCGTAAGTTTCTTTACCATTAATAAGAGTCTTCATGTCTAACTCGGCTGACTCTTTAGCTCCCGTGTAAATATCTAATACATATTGGGACTTAGATCATCTTTGAGATCCTAATATCTCAAACTGATCCGGATTATACTTATCTAAAAATGTAATAGGAACTCCCATTACTCCTTCATAATCAAAAGGAATATCAACAACCCTATCTACATTAATAGCATCATAATTATCATACTTAGGATATTTAGTAATATCATCATAGTATCTTGCATACATACCTAACAAGTATTTTCTCTTTGGTGTTTCCATATTCGTGAATCAACAAACTCCTGGAACTTTGATAAATTTATCTGGATCGTAACCTTTTTGTTTAACAAAAGCCCTATTCGCTTCCAGTTCATTAATATAAGGTGTTCCAAATACCAAACTCATGTTTGAACCTTGTCCTAACCAAATCTGGTTATTTTTAATCAGGGGAAATATTTCCTTATAAGTAATAGCATTTTGATTACCTAAAATCAAGAACTTCTTCTCGTATTCAATCAATTGAGCTACATACTCCCTAAACAAACTAAATGGTGGATTAGTCACCACAATATCAGCTTCTTTCAATAATTCAACACACTCAGTATTTCTGAAATCCCCATTACCAATTAAAGGAATCTTCAAATCTTCAATAGCTTCTTCATTAAATGACCCATCTGGATTCGCATACATTCTAAAGTTTTCTCTAGTTAATTCAATTTTATAAGTCGGTTTCTCAGTATCATAATGAGTTGAAATAACCTTCATTAATCCAAATCAATCAAATACATGAGCAAAGAACTTAAAGAAGTTGCTTCACTCAGGATCGTCACAATTTAAATAAACTACCTTATCTTTAAAGTGATCTCTATATAAAAGAACTTCTCTTTCAATATCTGATCACTGAGTATAAAACTCATCATTTTTGTTTCTTTTGGCATCACTTAAGTTGCTGTTTTTACTTTTTGCCATTTTATTTCACCTCGTTTGTGTCTTACTCAAATAATTTATCGTAATCTAATCCAAAATGTTCTGCTGCTTCTCTTGCTTTTTTATCTGTATTAATAATATCTGCTTCGATTTCCGATACAAGTTCTTCTGCTGCAGCATAACTATATTCATAAATTTTATGAATATATTCAATAATAGTTATCTTTGCCTTAGCTATTTCTTCTGGTGTAGATTTCTTCATCGCTACATGTAATAATATAAAAGCAAA
>CAYYEN010000327.1:0-4304 GCA_964470795.1 uncultured Spirochaetaceae bacterium
AAATTTAATTTAAATACAGATAGAGTTTATTTGACCCACACTGAAAACATTGAAAAAGATATCATTTCTATTCGTTTTCAACTTGATCTCGCAATGTATAGTTGCCAATCTCTTCAAGAAGAATATGCGTCTTTAGGATTAGAATTATTTACAATTGAGGCTGAAAAGATAGTAGGACTAGAAGAAAATCTAGACCCACTCTTAAAAGTTACTGAAAAAGAATATCTTGCTAAAGGTTATTCTTTCTATCGTTAGTAATTAACGCTTTCATCCCTTCAATTGCCATAATAATTGCAGGGGTAGTATCGTGAAGTTTAGGGTTGTCCATATTTAAAGCTTCACGCTCTTGGTTTCCAATAACAAAGAATTCAGAGCCACATCTTACATGGAGGTGGGAAGCACAGACAAAAAGTGCTGCAGATTCCATCTCACTTGCAAGTACATCTAGCTTCTTCCACGCTTCCCACTTTTGTAATAGTTCATAACTGACAGGCATAGAGGACGGAGAGTGTTGACCATAAAAGCTATCTTTACATTGCACAACGCCTAGATGGTATTTCATCTTAAGGTTCTTTGCAGCTTCGACAAGAGCAGTTACCACTTCAAAGTTAGCAACAGCAGGGTATTCAATTGGAGCATATTCTTTACTAGTGCCTTCAGTTCTGATAGCAGAAGTTGCAATAACTACATCGCCTCCCATTACTGGAAGTGAAATACCTCCACAAGTGCCCATTCTCATAAAAGTATCCGCACCACAAGCGACGAGTTCTTCCATAGCAATGGAGGCAGAAGGACCACCGATACCTGTGCTAGTAACAGAAACTTTCTCTCCTAGTAGATACCCCGTATAAGTAACATATTCTCTATTATCAGCCACAAATTTAGCATCATCTAAATAAGAGGCTATCTTTTCAACTCTTTTAGGATCTCCTGGTAGAATAACATAACGACCGACATCGCCTCTCTTGAGGTGAAGATGATATTGTATTCCTGTTCCATTCATATAATCTGACATAAAATTCTCCTATTTAGCTATTATACCACAATATGGTATTGAATAAAAATGTTTTTGTTGTCTTAATACCCCATATGAATTCAAATAAAGCATCTCTTTTACTATTAGGCGCCGCTCTCTTTTGGGGCTTCAGTTTCGTCTTTCAATCGATAAGTTCATCTTTAATTGGCTCTTTTACTTTCAACTGCCTACGTTTTGCACTCGGAGGTCTGGCTTTAATCCCTGTTATCATGATTCTTCAGAAGAAAGGAATTGTAGATAAATCAAAATTAAAGATATCTCTAATTGGTGGAGTTTGTTGTGGCTTGGCAATCTCTGCCGCAAGTGTAGTACAACAAATTGGTATTGGCTTAACTAGTGCAGGTAAAGGTGGTTTTTTAACCGCGCTCTATATTATCATAGTACCGTTTTTATCGATACTACTCGGTAAGAAGCTGAGTAAAAGTGTAGTAATTGCAGCACTCTTTGCTTTAGTAGGTTTATACTTTATTTCAATAAAAACTGGTTTTACTTTAGAAAAAGGTGATATCTACTTAATTATCTGTGCTCTACTCTTTGCAGTTCATATTCTAATAATTGACCATTTTAATGCTAAAAATGCTGATGGTACCATACTCTCTTGCGTCCAGTTTTTTGTCGCATCTATTCTAACCTTTCCCGGAATGCTACTAGAACACCCTGAAATTACTTTAATTAAACAAGCCTTAATTCCAATACTATATGCAGGTATTATGTCTTGTGCTGTCGCCTATACTTTTCAAATTATTGGGCAAAAGTATGTTAGTGCAACAAAATCGAGTATTATCTTATCGCTTGAATCTGTATTTTCAGCCCTTGGTGGTGCCTTAATTCTTTCAGAGCGATTAACTGGACGAGAGCTCTTTGGTTGTGCACTAGTCTTTTTAGGGGTAATTCTTGCGCAATATCCTCAAAAGAGCTCAACGTAAGTTTTTCCCATTCCACCATCTTCCGGTCGCGCAAAGTAGTAGTTCTTTACTTCTTTACGCGTTCTCAAATACACTTGCACTCCATGTGATAATATTCCGTCTCCATACCCGTGAATGATTGAAAAGGTTGAAAAGCTATGCACTAAACAGCTTTCAATTTGGTTATCTAAGAGCTGTAGAGTTTCCTCTAGTGTGTTACCTCTAACATCTAAAATATACTTAGGTTTATCTGTGGTAAGCGTATAAGGAGATATAATAGTCTTCTTTTCCTGAGGCGCCGGTATAAAGTTATCTTCCTTTAAGATCATCTTAAGAGAATCTAAGCCTACTTGCCACTTCCCCTTACCCCTATTTTCAAGCAAGATACCCCGTTTCTTACTTATACCGCAAAGTACTTCATCCCCAACTTCATAAGGTTTATCAGGTTTTACTCTAAACTTTTCAGCCTCTTCTTCCACCACTTCTTTAACCTGAGAGTTTTTAGTTTCAACCTTGGCAATAAATTCTTTAACTTTTTTAGTTTTCTCGCGGTTTATTACACCATTTTCTTTAATCTCTTTAACTAAAGCTTCGAGTTCTTTACGAGAGGAAGATAAGTATTCACTTAGCTCATCAGAGTGTTCCACCTTTAAAAGATGTCGCTCTTTTTCGAGTTCTGCTTTCTCTTCTTCCATTTTTACTATCTGTGCTTTAAGTTTTCTGCTTTCTAGTTCATTAAGCGTTATCTTTCTGTCTAGTGCACGAGTCTTTCCCTTTAAATCGGCAATAATTTGAGCTATTGAGTTAGATTCATTACTTAGTTGTGCTTTAGCAAAGGCTAGTACTTCTTTGTTAAGACCTACACTTGAGGCAATTTCTAGCGCATGAGAATCTCCGGGAAGTCCGGAGATAATCTTAAAGGTAGGAAGACTGTTATCTGAGGAGAATTCCATAGAAGCATTTAAAATATCTTCATTTACATAGGCAAAGCGTTTAACTTGCACATAGTGACTAGTAATTATTGTTAGCTTTGCCTTATTTTTCAAATGCTCTAAAATAGAGACAGATAAGGCTGCTCCTTCTTCTGGATCAGTACCGGTACCAAGCTCATCTAAGAGGATTAAATCGTTAGAAGAGGCACAATTTATGATAGAGCTAACATTCTTCATATGAGAGGAGAAAGTAGAAACACTCTCTTCTATCGATTGTCCATCTCCTATATCTGTATAAATGTTGTCAAAGATTGGGAGAGTAGAGCCTAATAAAGCGGGAATATAGCCCATTATCTGGTTTAGCACAACAAGTAACGCGATAGTTTTCATGCTGACTGTCTTACCGCCGGCATTCGCACCTGAGAGCACTATTGCTTTAATATTAGAATCTAAGGTTAACGAAATAGGAACAGCTGTTTTACCAAGCAGTGGATGACGGGCAGCAATTAAGGTGATAGACTCCCCTTCTTTACAGCGCTCCATCTTAAATTCTCTTACAAAACAAGCAAGGGTGTAATGAAAGTCAAAATCTACTACAAATTCAGTTATTTTTTTGAAGGACGGAAGTACTTCACGAACCTTGTTAGATAAATCAAATAAAACCTTTTGTTTAGCACGCAATATCTCATCTTGATAAAGCATAACATTGTTGTTTAATTCAACAAGCTCAAAAGGCTCCATAAAGAAAGTATTACCAGAAGAGGAAGCGCCTTGAACATAACCCTTAACACTTGCTTTTGCCTCAGCTTTTATAGGAATAGCTACCCTTTCATTTCTAAAGACTGGGTTGCTGTTTTGAACAAGTTCTTTCTTATCTTGTATAAAGGACTGGCTAAAGCGGAAACGCTTACCCCTTTCAGTTTCTAATTTCTTAATAACGGGCGCCACTTTAGGATGGGTATCAAGGACAGAGCCGGTGGAATCGAGAGAAAGGTGAACTTCATGAATCAAGGTATCAAAGTATGGATTAAACAACTCAGGTTTTTCTAAAAACTCAGAAAGAACTTTTAAGGAGGCAAGATAATCTGAAAATGAGTTGATAAGAATACCATCGATAGACGCATGAGTAAGCTTTACATATTCAAAGAGTTCAGCTAAAGAAGGAAAAGAAGATGGTTTTATCATAAGAGAGGTAAGTCGTTTGATAATCTCCCAAATGTATTGCGCTCTTTTATCGATAACAGCGCTATCGTTTGTTATAAGGCTATCATTAAAAAGAGCTACAGCCTCTGGTGTTAAGGCATAGCGCTTTATCAAAGCAAATATCTTATTCAGCTCTAAATCGGAGATACTTCGACTCGTCATTTCTTATTTTTACCTCTAAAATACTCTGGAACTCGTTGTTTAACCGCTTCTTGAATCCTCAAATAG
>CAYYEN010000328.1:0-4302 GCA_964470795.1 uncultured Spirochaetaceae bacterium
ATACCATTTGGGAAGAATATTTATTCAAGTAATTTGACTTTTGCAAAAATCTCTAAAGATAAACGTTACTCTCCCACAGCAAATACCATTTAGCTACATGCTAGATAAGCTAAGGGTTAACCAGATTCTAATGAACTTGGTATCTAACAGCGTTAAGTTTACTCCTAACAATGGAAGGATAGACTTAGTACTTCAAATAGAGCCTTTAGATGAAGAGACCGATAACATAACCTTTACTATAAAAGATACAGGAATTGGTATGAGCCAAGAGTTTATGAGTCGTATCTTCATGTCTTTCGAGCAGGAATCAAAAAACACAACGCTAGAGTATGGTGGAAGTGGACTGGGCCTCTCAATTGTTAAACATCTTTCCAATTTAATGGAAGGCGATGTCAAAGTTGAAAGCCAAGTAGGTGTTGGCAGCTCTTTCTTTGTAACTATTCCTATGAAAAAGAGTGAAAAGGTTATAAAACCCAAACTGGCAACTATTACACCTTCAGATATAAAGCTTAAGGATAAGAAGCTTGCAGGAAAGCATGTACTTCTTGCGGAGGACCATCCTATCAATGCTCAAATCGTTACAAAAATACTGGAAAAATGGGGTGTTGAAGTAACAGTTGCAGAAAATGGTTCAATTGCAGTTAATCGCTTTCTCTTCTCTCCTCCTAATTTTTATTCCCTTATCTTTATGGATATAAAAATGCCAGTAATGGATGGTTTTGATGCTACCAAGCAAATTCGAGAAAGTAATCATGTGGACGCAAAGACAATACCTATTTATGCTATGACGGCTAACGCCTTTGATGAAGATGTCAAAGACTCTATCTCTTGTGGGATGAATGGGCACCTTAGAAAGCCAATTGAAATCGCAGCACTTAAACAAGTATTAGATACAAATCTAGCAAAGTAGATTTTTAGCTTTTTTAAACTCATAGACTCTACCCTGAGTATTTTTTATAAATTCATAATCATGTGTAATTATAATAATAATTTTTTGCATTTCTGTCATTTTACGTAAATAAGAAATAATCTTGAGCATATTTTCTTTACACAATCCAGAGGTGGGTTCATCGAGGATAACTATCGGCTTATTTGAGACAATAGAGAGAGAAATCAATAATCTTTGTTTTTCTCCCCCAGATAAAACTTGAGGATGCTCCTCTTTTTTATCATACAAATTTAAATCTTTTAAGGTTTGAGTTTTTAGCGCTTCATCATCACTTACTATTGAAATTTCATCCCACACAGATTCTGTAAAAAGTTGATAATTAACATCTTGCATCACAATTGAAATATATTCATTTATCTTTTTTAACTTTTTTCCTTTATACCTAACACATCCTTTTCCTTTTATGAGCGAAGATAATTTTTTTACAAAAGAGGTTTTTCCAATACCATTATCTCCAATTATAAAGTTAATGCCGACAGAAAAAGAAAGGCTAAGATCTAAGATTTTATTATGATTATAATAAAGTTTGAAATTGTCACACTGCAGAAGATCTCCCTCCTGGATATAATTCTTTCCAGTATTAATTTCAATTAACTTTTTTTCACAAAAAGTTAACTCTTCTTTATGTTCATAAAAAGTCCTTAAACAATAGCTTAGGCTTAATTTATTAATTTTTAAAGAGGATAATTCTTCTTTTAAATAAACTTCTGCACCACTATTAGTTAGTATTGCAAGCTTATCAAAGCTATCAAATAAATAGTAAAGTCGATGTTCTGCAACAATTACAATCTTGCCTAATTTCTTAAGTATTTCAATCATATTTTTAAGCCTTTGTATTGCTTCTTTATCTAGAGAGGCTGACGGCTCATCAAATAGATAGATTTCATTATTCATCATAGAAACAGCGGTTATAGCAACAGCTTGTTTTTCACCTCCTGACAAGGTAAAGATATTTCGATCTACGAATTCAGTTGTTTTTAAAAGTTTTGTATACTCATCAATTTTCTCCAAAATTAAATCACGTTCGACATTTCGATTTTCTAATGCTAAAGCTAACTCATCTTTTGTATTGATACAGAAAAATTGTGTTTTAGGGTTTTGAAAAACTGTTGAAACATAAGCACTTTGCTCTGTTATAGATTTTTTTAATATCGAGGTATTATTATATAGAATATCACCTGAAGTCGAAACAAGTTCTTCTTCAAATAAAATTCCATTTAAAGCCTTTAGCAAAGTGCTTTTTCCACATCCCGATTTTCCACATATCAACAATAACTGCCCAGGATTTATACAAACACTTACATTTTCAAATACTGATTTATTATATTTAATTCCAAAATTTTTAAATTCAAGCATATTTTCCTTTTATAAAAAAACCAATAAGAGTAAACATTAAGCCAAAGAGGAAAATATCAATTAAGGAAAAATGAGCATTAGAAATACTACTTTTTTCACCTCCAATGCTCATTCCCCTAGTCATTGCAGAGATAGCAACCTCATTGCTTGTCCTTATAAGGCACATTAACAAAGGTACAAAACGATACTCAAACAGCTTTAAGGGCTTAAATAACAAACGCCTTGTTGTTAACCCATTAAGATACATAGCATCTTTTATTTGCCCATAGTCTTCCTTTACGGTATAAAAGAAACGTGCCATCACTGTAATAGGTATTACGACTTGATCTGGCAACCGTAGTTTCTTTAAGCAATAAACTAGATCACTCATACTTGTAGTTGCAAGCGTATATTTTCCCATCATCAAACCAGGAAGTAACCGTAAAGATAGCATTGCAAGAAACAAGAAGAAAAAGGATAAAAAACCCTTAGTCTCATACAAATAGTATTTTTGAATAACTGTTGCTAGCAGTACAAAACTAAGACCTTTAAAACAATCCTTATACTGCTTAGAACAGAACATCAACAAATAAGGCAAGGCTGAGGCGGTAAAAGCAACAATCAAATATCTCTGTTGAAGATTTCCCATTAGTAGAGTAAACGATAGAGTTGCACTCATAAATAGCTTTGTCCTAAAATCTATAGTTAGCACCTTAAACCTCAATCAATTTAGCTCTAACAAAGTGCTTTTTTAATAACTTAATGCCAAGTGTTGAACCTAAATAAACTCCTAAAAAACCTAATAGCATGATAGGAATAATTGACCAAAAAGGAAGTATGCTATTTAACTTTTGTGTATACTCTTCCCCATAACCGGTCTGTAGCAACTGCTCGATATATTGGTCACGGGCAAAGAAAAGAGGTACCCAATTCCCAAAAAAGGAAATCATTAACATTAGAGAAAACGCCAATCGTGCATTTTTTATTTTTGAATAGTTATAACGACTTATAACAATTTCACCAATTAAGGCTCCAACTAAAGCAAATAAAATAGTCCAAATTCCATGCCCCATTGCAACAAAAACAAGGGCAATTATAAATTGGTTAATCACCAACATTCCTCTCTTTTTTACCTTGCTTGCAAAAAGCATATCAACAGGTCCGGTTAAAAAACCTGCAACAAAGGGGACAATAGGCATCAAGATTGGTATAAACCCAATCATGCCTCCGATAAAAATAAATAAGAACATCAGTATTGTAAAAAGTCCAATATTTATTAAGTCTTTAACATTTAGTTTATTTTGCATTCTTTACTCCTTAATATTTAAAATTTTCAGCTAATTTAGCGTTATCCACCAAAGCTTTATAAGTTTTAGATTTTTCCAGTAGCTCCTCATGTTTTCCAAAAGCTTCAACTTTTTTATCATTGATAACCACTATTTTATCTACCTTCTCAATCGATTTAAGCCTATGAGAGATGATAATAACAGTTCTCCCTTTAGTAAGGCGATTTAGACTTTCCTGTATTTTCTTTTCATTCTCAACATCTAAAGAAGAGGCTATTTCATCAAGGATGATTATTGGAGCATTTTTTACAAACGCTCTCGCGATAGAAAGGCGTTGTCTTTCACCGCCAGATAAGGTGACACCATTTTCCCCTATCACAGTTTGATAAAGCTGAGGAAGCTTTTTAACAAAGTCATCACAACAAGCTAGTTTTGCAGCTTTGATAATCTCTTCATCACTTGCAAGTTTATTCCCATAACGAATATTTTCCATTATGCTCGTTCCAAAAAGCGTGACATCTTGGAAAACTATTGAAACCTTATCAAATAAAGAAGCAGTTGAGATATCTTTAATATCTACCCCATCAATTATAATACTTCCTTTATCATAATCATAAAGACGGGAAATCAAACGTAAAATACTCGTTTTGCCACACCCGGAAAGTCCAACAAGCGCGGTAATTTCATTTTGCCTCCTTTTTTAAGAATCAGATTTGAAATTGTATATTGGAA